>JAEDLC010000112.1 GCA_016295505.1 Dorea sp. | reverse complement strand
GTCTTGGAAAAGATTTATTTTCAGATGAAACATATACGAGAGAATTTAAAGAATTTACCTGTAAGTTAAAGTCAGCAGAGGGGGGAGACAGGGTAGTTTCTTTCGATGCGATTACACAGAACAGTGACCTTGAATTGAGCGAAGATGAGCGGGATCGTTACATTGTTGTGCTGGCGCATCTGGCAGCAGAAAACGAGAATGACATTATTACTCCGTGGCGTGACCTCTTCAGAAAAGCATTTTTATTGTCAGAAGAAGACAAAAAGAATCTGGAAAAAGGAGAGGGATTCATCCTGCAAAAAGAAGAAGGACTCAAGATCGCACATGCACTCCGCATGACTTACTCAGAGACGAACTTCTTCCTGATCAGAGCATTGGAGAATGACGGATTTGAGTTTACGAAAGCAGATGATATTCTCCATGTGTACTGTCTGCTGCGTGGTCAGAGTCTTGGCGATTATACAAGACTGAAAAAACAGTATGAAGAGAATACAGCAGAGATAAAGAAGCAGTCCGTGCAGGAGAAACCGGATCACTTTACGGTATATATGATGCCGGAAGATGAGGAAGTGACGGTAGAGTGCAAGGATACCCCTTCTCTGACAAAGAAAATCAGACAGTGGATGCAGGAGAATGGAGATGCAGATCAGGAAGTTGATACTGCATTTATGAAATGGATGGTATCACAGGCTCCGTATCTTGATCTTCCTGGTAAGACAGCATGCAGTTTATACAGAAAGATGGCAGCATATGTGTATGCAAAGTCAGATACAGAGAAGAAATATATAAAAAGAGACGAGACAGAATTTTATGATCCGTTCAGCACAGAGGAACTTACCGGCGCATCAGAAGAACTGAGTAAGATCTGCAGCATGGAGAGTCCTTATTCTATGGAAGAGGCAGATTACGATAAGTTTGTAAAGAAGCTTCTGGATAAAATGAATGAGATGACAGAGAAGGTGTACAGAAAACACAAAGACCGTCTGGCTCGTTACCTTTATGTAGATGAAAACGGAAAGATCAAAAGCAAGGTGATTACAGACAGGATTCCTGAGCTTTTAAAGGGAAAGATCCAGGTGGAGAAAGCGGACATGCTGTTCATGGTATGGCTCGTATGCATTATGTTCTGGGATAATGCAGAAGAAGGAATGCTCAGCCAGAAGATCTGGGGATACATTGACAGTGCGGACGCTGTATTGGAAGCAGCGCATCTGCCACAGTTCTATGCACCACATATTTTGGAAAGAACCTTTATTCTTAGTTTCTGTCTGATTGGTCTGGAAAGTGACAATGACGAAATCATGTATGGTGGACTGACACCAATCCAGATCTATGAGGCGTTAAGCCGTATCGGATAATTTAGGTAAGAGGAAGAGAGCAGAACATGCAGAGAGAACAGTTAAAGAGTGGGACGTATGTCCGTTTTCCAGGCGGTGAATGTTATCAGGTGAACGAACTCATAGGAGCAGGTGGTTCCAGTCTGCTGTATTCGGCGAATAAGATGATCTTCTATAAGGGAAAGTATGTGTTGGAGACGCATATGCATTATGCATTGAAAGAATGTTTTCCTTATTCAGAACAGTATGAGTTTATCCGCCTGGAATCGGGAGAAGTTGCACCGAAGGAAGCGTCAAAGGATGCGGCATTCTACCTGCGGTATGTGTCGTGGATGCAGGCGCACGAAGGGCAGATCACAGCGGATATTTATTCTAAGGAAGCAGTCCGTATGATTCCGATGCAGAAGCTGGCAAATGTGGTGGAGATTTCTACAGATGAGGGGAAAACTTTTCATTCTGTGAGAAATACATTTACCGTAATGACTTCGCTGGAGCAAAAAGGAGAATCTGCCTACATATGGAAGAGTAAGATGAACCGGCCGCCGGTGGCTGTATTCCGGGCAATCCGGGAAACACTGATCGCACTCCGCGAGGTGCACCGGGCAGGATATCTGCATCTGGATATGCAGGAGGGAAATGTCTTTCTTGCAGGAGAGTGGAGAGACCAGAGTCTGACCTGTTTCCTGATTGATTTCGGTTCGGCAAGAGAATTGATGGAAGACGGATACTGTGATGTAGTGGGAAATCAGCCGATCTTTTCCTCAGCAGGATACAGAGCACCGGAGATACTGGAGATTATGCGTGGAAAATCCTTTGAGATCCGTCTTGGTAAAGAGGCGGATCTGTATAGCGTGGGATATCTGCTGCTGTATCTTCTGACAGGAAAGCATTACAGCGAAGAAGAGATGGAAGTGTTCCGTTCCTCTTATGAGAGAAAATATCTGACGAGGAAGAATCTGGAGGAACTCCGGATTCCGGAACATTTAGAAGATCTGACACAGCACATTCTGACGAAAGCACTTGAAGAGAAGCCGGAAAACAGATACCACAGCACAGATGAAATGTTGAAAGATGTGGACCGGCTTTTAGATGAGCTAGTTCCGCATCATTCAAAACTTCAGGGCTTCCAGTACGATGCGTATATCTTATATGACGAGAAAAACAGATTACACAAGAAGGCTGCGGAAGCCCTGCAGAAAGGAATAGAGCATTTCAAAGTTTCAGGCCAGCGGAGAATCCGCAGAGTCTTTCTGGACAGTGCGGAATTGTCAGTGGACCAGAATGCGAATCGGCAGATCGTGGATGCGCTTGGAGACAGTGGATATCTGATTATCATCGGAAATGACACCGAAGGTGAGACCATTTGGAATGCAGGAGAGGTGCAGTATTTCTTAAAGACACATGATTCCTCCCGGATTCTCCCGGTGGTTGTCGAACAGAAAGACGAATCTGATGACCAGAAAATCGTTAAGTTCAAAGGGCGGGAGCGATATCTTTCTTATGCTGCGGCTGTTTACGGACAGACAGAGGCAGAGATTCTGAAAAAAATACGGAAAGATGCAGTTCTTCGGATTGTGGCGCCGATACTTGGCGTACCGTATGATGGACTGGTGCAGAGATACCGGACTTACCGGAGAAAAAAGATTGGAAGTATTGTTGGTGTTGTAAGTATTGTAGCAATCGGATTCCTATCCTACACGGTGTACCAGAAGTATCAGATCCAGATCGAACACCGTCTGGCAAGCAGAAACCGGGCGCAGAATCTCTGTACACAGGCATTGAAGCAATACGAACAGGGAGACAAAACCGGAGCATTACAGATTGTACTTTTACCTTCGAATGAAGAGAAGAATACAAAGTCAGCGATTATCCCGGAGCAAATGTATGCGCTGAATACTGTATTAAATAGCTATGCTTCCGGTCAGGAAAGGAAGTTCACAGCAAGGGACAAGATAACACAATCCTTTGTAAAGGTTACTTATTCAGAAGACAAAAGTTATGGCTACGGGATTGACAGCAAAGGGATGTTGACTGTATTTACCTGTAAGGATGGGAAGACCATATGGGAGGGAGACAGTGGACAGATCGAACGGATGATCCAGGAGTCAGATACATCGGACGGTCTGCCAGAAGCATTGGGAGTGATACAACTTGCTTATCCGATTGAAAAGAATCAGGTATTGATCGTTATGGAGCATGCTGCTGTAGTTTTCAATTCTGAGAACCAAAAGGTGGAGCAGGCATTTCCTCTGGAAGTCCCTATGGCATTCAAGGCTGACATTTATGTAGGATACGAAAACCTGTTTGCTTATGTGGACTCCAGTCAGAATTTAGATTTGTATGACGTTACTTCGGGTCAGAAGACAGCGGTTATTTCACAGGAATGGATGTCTGGGCTGTTGGGAAAAGTGGGAGAGTATGCAGATGATCCGAAAATCAGCAGTGTTGATTTCTCCCAGGATGGAGTACAGATGGTAATCAGTACAGATGCCGGTGTGGTTCTGTATGACAGGAACAGTGGCGAGGGACGAGTACTTACAACGAGTCCGGGAGAGCATGTAAGTTTCACGGGAAATGGAAATGTGCTGGTGCTTGAGTACGAAGAGCAGACTCAGGCGGAAACAGCTTCGGAGAATTTCTGGAAAGATACAATGTATCACTGGACTTATGTAATTTACGATGCACATACCGGCGAGACGATTTCCAGATCCGAGAAGGAAACAGGATATGTAACTGACGAAAAGGGGCAGTGCATTTTGCCATTGAAAACCGGCAATGATGACGGAGATACATGGATTCATTGGATCCGGGGCGATTTATATATTTCCCAGACAGGAACAGGGGCGCAGAAGATTTCCTTTGCTTCTAATATCATAGGGGTACAGGCTTATACAGAAGAAGCGTTTTTGGTTGGATTAAGTGATGGAAGTATTGTTCAAGTAGAACTGGCAGATATGCTGGTGAAAAGACAGGTGTATCAGGGGGATTTTCAGATGGAGGATTTCCTTTATGACCAGATGGAGGACAGACTGATTCTGAAGACGGAAGACGGGATTGTGTTCTGTGAGAGACCGGAAGACAGTGGAATGAAGCAGCAGGTAGCAGACCAGATCTTCGATGCGTATTATGTGATCTCAGACATGGAGGAGAAACGTGCAGACCAGCAGAAGTATCAGTGCGTCTGGTTCGCAGACACAAGGGTACAGAATAAGGTCTATGGATTCTGGCTTGAGAAAAATGCAGTGGCACTATATACGGAGCAGGCAGACAGTCCGGCCTTTACCTATACATGTGATGAGACATGGGAGATCCAGGATTTGCAAGTAAAAGAAGTCCAGGGACAGTTATGTGCAGTGATACTGGAAACAGAAAAAGGTTACGGAAATGACAGTGCCAAAGTACGGATCTTTTCCGTAGATTCGAAGGAACTGGTTGCTGACTATTCCGTTGAAGGCGAAGCAGGAGAAGAACTGAAAGCAGGTTCGGACTGGATCTATACACCAGATGTGGAAGGACTTTACTTCCGAAATACGGAGAAGCTGTTTTATGTGGATTTGAAGAAGCAGACCATTCAGCGGATGGATGAATCTGAAGAAACAGATGGACAGATTCTGGAAATCGTGTCTGTAAATGGTGGAAAAGAGATAGAAGTTTTAAACAGAGACGGGAATCAGATTTATTTGGCGAAGTATTCCACAGAAGACGGAAAGCTTCAGGGGAAGCAGGAAATCGGAGAACAGACTACAAGCCAGCAGTCTCCGGCAATGACGGTGAGTTCTGATGAATTAAGCCTTGCAGTGTATCATCCGGATGGCCAGATTATAATTCTGGATACGGCAACCGGAAAGACACAGCAGACGATAGAGTGTGGACAAAAACAGAATTTACAGCTTCGTTTCTTTGAACAGGATCAGTGTATCCTTGGTGTTGATAAAGAGGCAGCGTGGATCTATGACTTGAAATCAGGGAAACTTGTTTCTACTTACGCACTGGAAGAAAACCAGAGCGGAATAAGACTTTCTGCAGATCAGAACGGTTCTTACTTTACGTTGAAAGATAGGTCGGTTTCTGAAGATATGAATACAGATGTCGGATTAGATGATAGGATGAGGCTGCAGGTGTTCTATGTTGAGAATCAGCAGATCTATCCGTTTGCTGAGGTTGACCAGGGCTATAAACTGGCAGATTCAACGCAGATCTATAGTGTGTATAAGGATGGCATGGGATTCAGTTCGGGTGAGATGTATGACTTTGCTGAGCTGTATGAAAAGGCAGAGGAAGAACTGGAAAGTTTGCAGAAAGAATGAGGCTGCCTAAGAAAAATTGAAATGACGTATAATAGAAAAGAGCAGGAGGATTTTGGGTAGTGTAAAATAGTTTGTGTTTCTGGTAAAAAATGGCTCCTTTTTGGTAAGAA
>JAEDLC010000015.1 GCA_016295505.1 Dorea sp. | reverse complement strand
ATCACATTTTACTCAAAAGCCAGTGAGATATCTTTTCCCGGGACTTCCATCGGATAATCCCCCGTGAAACATGCATCACAATATCCCAGATCTCCCACCATGTCTTTCAGTTTTTCGATTTCCATATACCCCAGGGAATCCGCACCGATCATCTCGCGAATCTCTTCTGTTGTATGAGAGTGGGCAATCAGCTGTTCGTTTGACGGCACATCTGTTCCAAAATAACACGGATACAGGAACGGAGGTGAACTGATTCTTACATGTACCTCTTTTGCACCTGCTTTTTTCAGCATCTTAATGATGTTGGCACAGGTCGTACCACGTACAATCGAATCATCTACCATAACGATACGCTTACCCCTGACTACTTCTTCAATCACATTCAGCTTAATCTTGACACTGCTTTCTCTCTGACTCTGTTTCGGCTTAATAAAGGTTCTTCCCACATAACTGTTCTTGTGAAATGCCATCCCGTACGGAATACCGGATTTCTCAGAATATCCTTTTGCCGCCACCAGACCGGAATCCGGAACACCCACAACAAGATCTGCCTCCACCGGATAGGATTCCGCGAGAGCATTTCCCGCAAGAATTCTGGAATGGTACACATTGACATTGTCGATTGTACTGTCGGTTCTTGCAAAATAGATGTACTCAAAGATACATCTCGCCTGTTTTTTCGGACTGATCGCCATCGACATATCAGACTTGATTCCATGCTTGGTAAAACTTACGATCTCGCCCGGTTCAACGTCGCGCACAAATTCCCCGCCGACTGCAGAGATCGCACAGCTTTCCGATGCCAGAAAATAAGTATTATCGCGCTTTCCGATACATAAAGGTTTCAATCCGAACGGATCTCTTGCCCCGATCATCTTTCTCGGAGATGTGACAACCAGTGCATATGCACCTTTGATCTTTTTCATGGCGTTTTTCACAGCATCTTCTGCCTTTTTCACATTCAGACGCTCTCTTGCAATGTGATATGCAATCACCTCGGAATCAATCGTTGTCTGGAATATAGCCCCAGTGTATTCCAGTTCGTGCCGAAGTTCAATTGCATTCGTCAGGTTACCGTTATGCGCAATTGCAAGTACACCTTTCACATAATTAATAACCAGCGGCATCGCATTTTCTGCTCTGGAACCTCCTGCAGTCGAATAACGCACATGTCCTACTCCAAGATTACCCGTCAGATTCTGGAGAGCCTCTTCATCAAAAACTTCATTCACCAGCCCAAGCCCCTTCCTGGAATGGATCTTTCTCTCTCCATAAGTGTCCGTTACAGCAATTCCACAGCTTTCCTGTCCTCTGTGCTGCAACGCAAAAAGCCCATAATATATAGAAGGTGCAACGTCACCTCCGTCCATATCATAGGCGCCAAATACTCCGCATTCCTCTCCCATACCTGTTGTTATCTTTTCAAACTCACTCATAAATGCAGACTCCTTCTTTTTTCAATATCCGAAAGTAGTGTATCAGATATGAAAATGTTTTCCGTCTTATGACGGTAAACCTCTTTCGATAACAGTATAATACAAGGCAGAAGGAAAAGCAATATTCCCTTCTGCCTTGTATTTATCCTGATACATTATTTTTCTGCAGGACATTTATTAGCACCTCTAATAAATAGCCCCTATTCATTAGTCATTAAACTTCCCGAGAAACTCTTTCATTCGCTCATTGGAAGAACAGAACACCTCTTCCGGCGTACCCTGAACAGCAATATATCCATCATCCATAAAGATAATATGATCCGATACATTTTTCGCAAAGTTCATTTCATGCGTAACGATTACCATCGTCATATGTTCCAGCGCAAGCTCACGGATTACTTTCAGGATCTCCCCTGTCAGCTCCGGATCCAGAGCAGAAGTCGGCTCATCGAAAAACAGGATATCCGGATTCATCGCAAGCGCTCTTGCAATCGACACTCTCTGCTGCTGTCCTCCGGACAGCTGATACGGGTAGGCATTTTCCTTGTCTTCCAGTCCCATCTTACGAAGCAGTACCCGTGCCTCCTGATATACTTCCTCTTTCGCACGCTTCTGTACCTTAATTGGTGCATCTGTAATATTTTTCATCACTGAATAATGCGGAAACAGATTAAAATTCTGGAACACCAGTCCATAAGTTCCTTCATACCTGATCTCACCGCCATCTGCAGTCTCGAGCCCGGTAGCACAGCGAAGAAGTGTGGATTTGCCTGAACCGGACGGCCCGATAATGCCCAGCACCTCCCCTTTTTCTACCGTAAGGGAAATGTCCTTTAACACTTCCACTCCGTTAAAGCTCTTCTTGATATTTTTCATCTCTAACAGACTCATGCTCATTCCTCCTAACGATAGTAATCCAGCTTCTTTTCCAGTGCTTCCATGGCAATGGCAACGATCAGATTCAGTACATAGTAAAAAATCCCCGCCGCAATATAAGGAACCATCGAAGTCTGTGCCGCTGCAATCTGTTTCGCCATTGTAAACATTTCCGTCACCGCCAGTACAAAAGCAAGAGAAGTATCTTTGACAAGCGTAATTACTTCATTTGTCACCGGCGGAAGAATGTGCTTGATTACCTGCGGAAAGATGATCCTGAAAAAAGTCTGCGCCTTTGAATATCCAAGAACTCTGGCTGCTTCATACTGACCTGTCGGGATTGCCTCAATTCCGCCTCTGTATATCTCCGCAAAATACGCCGCATAATTGATTGCAAATCCAATCAGGACAGCAGTCAAACGGTAACCACTCGAAATACGGATTCCAAAGATGTAATAAGGTCCGAAATATACAACCATAAGCTGCAGCATAAGCGGAGTACCACGCATGATTGATATATATATTTTTGTAAGCCACCGGATCGGAGATATCTTTGACATTCTGCCAAATGCCACAAGAAGTCCCAACGGGAGCGAGAATACAAGTGTTAATACAAATATTTCCAGAGAAACCAGCATTCCGCTGCAAAGTTCCCTGATAAGTGTTCCTAATTCCATCCGGTCATCCTCCAAATATGTGAATAATAACAGAAAAGAGCCGTACCCCTCCTGGGGCCGGCCCCCTTCCGCCATATCATCTTATCTTATTTTCCTACACACAGTGCTCCCGGCACACCAAAATCTGCATACTTTTCTGCGATCTTTGCGATCGTTCCATCTTCTGCCATTTCATCCAGTGTAGCCTGTACTTTATCTCTTAATTCTGTATTACCCTTTTTAAAACCGATTCCATACTGTTCAGAAGAAATCACTTCCTCAAGGATCATGTATTCATCTGAATTCTCTCTGGAACTGATCTGATAATTGGCAACACCGATATCCATTGCAATTGCATCGCACGCACCGGACTCCAGATCCATAAATGCTGTATTATACTCTGCGATCTCTGTCAGATTGCCAAACGTATCTGCCAGTGCCTTCTGATCTTCCTGAAGAGCTGCAAGTGCAGAAGAATCAGTCTGTACTTCCACCAGTTTTCCTGCAAGATCTGCAAAGCTGTTAATGCCGGAATCTGTTCTGACTACAATCACCTGCTTGTTATCAACATAAGGTTCGGACCATGTATAATCATCCTCACGTCCATTCATTGTAAATCCGTTCCAGATACAGTCAATCGTCTCAGAATCAATCTCCATATCTTTAGAATCCCAGTCAATCGGCTGTTTTACCAGTTCCCATCCATTTCTGTCACATACTTCCTGTGCCAGATCAAGATCAAATCCAACATACTCGCCATTGTCGTCTTTGTAACCATATGGCGGGAATGCGGCATCAAAACCTACAACCAGTGTCTCGTCATCATTTTCTACAGCTGTGCTCTCTTCTGTCTTTTCAGCATCTGCATCAGCGTCTGCATTTTCTTCCTTGCTACCACATCCCACAAAAACTGTCGTTGCCATCATCGCCAGAGCGAGGATTAAGGCTAATCTCTTTTTCATAATTGCTTCCTCCTGTCCTCCGATTAGTATACGGTCACTCGCCACTCTTTTATTATATTAGCAATTGACTACTTTACCATACTAAAACGCTCTGTTATATTAGCATATTTCCCTGCTTTTGTCAATCCTGCGGTACTCCTTTTTCCACTGGTTACAGGTTTCCTCAGAAAGATCTGCTTTCACCTTCTTCTGCGTCTTCCTGATCTCATCTTTTATAATCGTTCCCATACTGAGATAGACCGGATTACCGGAAAGCATCTTTACATACTCATTCTCCGGAAGATAACGATAACAGCAGTACAGATAGGCTTTCAACATCTCCGGCTGTTCACAGATCCGATATGCCTCATAGTAAGCCCGCGCCGCTTCTTCATACAAAAACTGATGTCCATATGCAGCACCCATACAGGCGTATACCTGACCATAAAACTTCTTATCTACAGATTCATCCCAGTCTTTATAGATGATTGACTGGTACACCAGAATCGCCGTCTCATATTCACCGCTGTTCTGCAGGCTGTCCGCCTTGTATTTTGTTTTTTCCACATCCTTCTGATTCTGAAGATGCTCCAGTATATTCTGTATTTTGTGAATGTCCGCCGCGGCATAGATGTTGGATTCACGAAGGATCGTAAGGATAAAATCCTCCATGGAACAATTGTTTCTCAGCTTTTCTCTGAGCTGCTCTTCCAGATCCACAAGCTCCAGTTCATCCCCGATCCAGCTGCACAGCCGGTTGTTGACGATCGTATAATCTATCAGATACAGATTGTTGCATATATAGTAGCATAATTCCTCTATCGTATAGATTCTCATATGCACTCTTGATATTTCAAAAGGTCGTTTGGCCCGCTTCCTATGACATAGAATTAAACTGCCCATTGATTCCTCCTAAATGTAACACCTTTTCGGTCTGAAAACCGGATGAAGGATAGAACTCACCAAATCCAGTATCTTTAAAAATCAGTTTACAGGTACGCTCATCCATAAACATTACTTCGATCTGCAGCCGAAGCGAATAATCTCTTCTCTCCGGAAGTTCCGCCAGAGAGACCGTCTCCACCTGAAGTTCCTCTCCCGCAAGAGTCTCAATATGAATCTCAATATCGGAAGTATCCTCCAGAATCACATCCCACTGTCCGTCTGCATCATACCAGTGTGTCCCCCACGATACGATCGGATACCAGCCTTCCTGCCCTCTGATGCGCATCCGAAGACAGATCTGCTCTGTCATCTTGGTCTCATCAAGATACACCGGACCGTCATCATATTCCAGACACTTACGCATAGATGTATAGCAGGCGCCCTTACTGTACAGATTATTTCCGATAAACGCTCTTCTTCCGTTGCACAATACCTTCAGAGAATTCGGGTACCAGTTGTTCTCAAATCCTTCTCCCGTCAGATACACAGAAGATACCACCTTCTTGTCAAACACTCCCTGAATAAAAGTCTTGAATTTTTCATCTGCATCCTTCGCCTTATCAACATTTAGGACCGGATAAATCGCTGCCAGCTCCTTCATACGCGCATTTGCAACTTCATCTACAGTTACAAACAGATCTCTTCCCTTTCCGTTCACCGTATTCAGTCTTCTGAGCATGTATGCACGGATCTCTTTTGCATCACAGAAAAACAGAGCTGATTCGTACTGCCATAGTTCCTTCGGCTGATAGAACATATACTGACAGAAACTTTCTTTATAATCCTGCACACATACACGTTCCTTCGGGACACCGATATGGCGTCCGATTCCCTTCAGCATCTTTGACATATCCACATTCGTAAACGGTACGGAAAATGTCAGATACCGGATATTTTCAAATTCAGCCAGCGTCAGGCTGATAAACTTTGCCAGCAGCCAGACAGCATCATGTACACGCTCTCCCACCTGAACCTTCTGCCGACGGACCGCCCTTTCAAACAGCCTGGTTATGATCTCTCCTTCCCCGACTGCCGCAAGTCTTTTTGCCTCTTTTCCGTACACCCAACGCTCTTTATAATATCCGAGTACCAGAGGAATCTGATAATTATCTGCCGCTGTTTCCATCGTCTCCGGTTCTTCTTTTCCTTCATCATAATAACTGATCTGACAGTACTTTTCATTCAGATCATAACCAAGCACGCTGTTCTTCTTCATTATCATATCCTCCTTTCCCCTAGTATAATACAAACAGCTGATCTGCCATCAGCTCTTCTTCCTGATAATCCATCATTGCCTTTCTTTTTGCTGCCGGTCCCATCTGCGACATCTCATTCAGCCGTCCATATTTTCCGGACCGGTTCCGACTGCTGTCATTGACGAGTATCTGTTTTTCTGTCTTAATGACATCTCCGTCTATATTTTCTTCAAAATAATAGCTTACCGACTCATCATCAAACAAGATGAACTGTTTTACATAGATATTGGCATACATCGGCATCATTGCTTCTGCACGATATCCCAATTCTTCCCTGTCACCCTGTTTCATCTTGTAATACAGCTTCACTTTTCCTCCCGGATGGCACTGATAAGACAGCATTGCCTTATTGTACAGCTGCAGTTCCCTAAGCCACTCTTCCCTGTACTTCAGATAAAACGGAAATACCATCTGTTTCTCACACATTTCACGCAGTACCTGATGTAATACAACTTCCATTTCCTCTGAATGTTTCCGTTCAGAATAATGCTTCAAAAGAGCTGCTTTACAGATATCCGGAAGTTCTTCTCTCTGATCACACTCATTTGCGATCATCTCAAAAACACAATGCTTAAGTTCTCTGCCTTCCACCATATATTCTCGTGAAACGTATGCAAGATATGCCTGTTTCAGTCGGAAATACGCATTGTCTGACAGATAATAATCTTCAAAAATATCCTCTTCATCAAACAGAGTTTCCGAAAATACCATCTGTGTAATGATCCGCTCCCCAAGCTTATATGACGGGATTCCATACTCCTGAAGAACCTTCCAGATCTTCTTCATATCCTTTGTAGCACCACAATAATAGTTTGCAAGATACGTCAGTGTAACCCTGTCATACTGCTGTCTTTGAAACAATTCAAAGCACAGATAGTTCAGAACCTCGTCTTCTTCATAATTATCTTCCCGGATCCGCTTGCTGCACATGATAAATACTTCTTTTTCATCAAATGCGTCAATTCCTTTCACCATGACATTCTCAAAGTCCGGCTCTTCTTTTACTTTTTCCTGATTCCAGAAACCGGTAGACGCCGCATATTTCCGGCACATATCCAGGAATCTCGGCTCATAGAACAGACGTCTGGTCTCATATGGAATAGAATCTGTATAATGTCTTCCTTCTACGGATTCCCATACGATTCTCGATTCTTTGTCATACAGATAGATCACAGCACCATTTTCCTCGTCATAAGGAACCCTCTGACGGATATTTCCATCCTTTTCAATGACCAGAACGCACTTCATATTCGGTACTTTGGTCGATATTCCATAGGAATAACAGATATCTCTCATTGCCTCCATCCGGTCCGCCGTCATCTCGTCATCTGTACAGAATCGCTTATACAGGATACGAAGCGACTCTGTGATATGGCGCTTCTTAAGCTGATCCCACGTAAATGCAACCATCTGCTCCCGATAATTCAGATAGAGATCTCCCGCCTGCTCCTCGTAGGTCACCAGACTGGCATACAAAAACGCCGCTTTCTTATAATCCAGAGAGTTCCCATGCATAAAATACAGGAGAATACTTTTTGGAAGTGGTCCGTGAGAAACATTCTCATCGATCGTCATCATATAGTATTCATACAGCTGCGCAATCTTCAATTCACTGTCAACCGCCCGCTGATACCAGACAAAATACCGCTTCTGGGTTTTATTTCCCTTGATCAGCAATGTGCAGATCGTATTGAGTATCATCGGTTCCTCATACATCTTATATATCCGCTCCAGAATCCGGAACATTGCATCACTGTAGTTCTTCTGCTGACTGGCAAAATTCGCAACGTACAGCGCCAGTTCTTTGGTCATAAGACGGTATTTTGCCGCAAAATTCAGCACCTGAATTTCAAACACGCCAAGTTTTTTCAACAGGGACGGCTTTTCCTGATAGCACAGATACGCCTGCAGATAAAACAGGACATGATGTACTCCATATTGGAACTGCTGCTCCAGAACCTCCAGCCGTTTATAAGGATTCTTATAGCGGGGCTCCAGATCCATGATCATAGCAAGAAGCGGCCAGGAATCCTGATGGCGTGTATAAGTCTTCCCGATCTCATCCAGGACACGGTCAATATGATTGCCTTTTCCCCGGACTTTCGCAGTCAGATACAGATAATAGCAATTGGTCAGAGGGTCTTTCCCGATCGCAAAGCGGTTATAATTGTAATTTTCCAGAATCCATTTTGCTTCTTCCACCTTATTGCCGATCAGATAAATATGCGCAAGCATCAGCTGATACAATTCATTCAGCGGAAACTTTTTCCGAAGTGCAACCATCTTCTCAATCGCACCGTCAACCCAGTTGTCCCGTTCGATCCTTCCGGCCACACATCCCACATACTCCTTGATGATCTGCGCGATCAAAAGCTCAGAGACCCGGTGATTCTCGTCATATTCCTGATTCTGCAGTATCTCAATCTCGTAGATCAGTGTCTCATACGGCGTAACAAACTTAAGCGCACCATAATTACGCCCGCCATGAAGCTTTTCCGAACGGACTACATATTCCATCTCGTATACATTGCCGACAAAGTCCTCCGTACTGATCTCAGAACGGGACACTTTCAGGAAATCGCCTTCTGTTTCAATCCGGACAGGCATATATCCCCATGTATTCTTCATAAGTGTCAGCGTCCCTTTTGTCGGCTCGTTCAGATCTTCAAATAACATTCCTTCTCCCGGAAGTGTAAGAAAGATGCACTCTTTCTGTTTGATTCCTACCAGGAATTCTTCCATTGCCTGCTCCCCGAGAGACCATTTGCGCATATTATCATACAGATAAAAGGTTCGCTCATTTTCATATTTTAATATCTCATAAAATTCTCTGGAGCGAAACAGACGTCCTGCCTCAGAAAAATCTTTGATCGCAAGCTTTCTGAAATCATCTGTACTCTGTACCTTTCCGTAAGTAGTCATGACATACGGCTTTTCAATAATCGCTGTAAACGCAAGCTCGTATTCTCCACCAGAGCATACTACCGTAAACTTTCCTTCCTCTACATGTCCCGGGCGGAGTCCCCTCCCGTCGTATGTGAATTCCACCTTTGCCGGATTCCCCTCGAATCCCTGATCCTTAAAATGAACACGAAAAGAAGACGGATATACGAGTCCTCGTATTGTTCCGCCATTGTCCGCCTTCATTGTAAAACTTCCCCTGTATACTTCCCCTTCTCCTATAATGAGAACCAGATTTGTTTCATCAAATATGACATCAGGTCGTATTAACTGAAAGTCGCCTTTAGAAAATTTCTGGATTTTATTTTTCAAGTTCTACACCTGCTTCTTTCGTTGCATTTTTCTTAAAACATACTATAATAAATTATAGCATTGTTTTATAAGTAAAGGCAATGCCGGATATACAAATATTTAAATTAATACAATGATAGGATGAATAAATATGGAAAAGAAACCCGAATTTCATGGAAGCGATCTGGAAAAGATTGCAGAATATTACAGCATTGATCAAGAGGACATCGTCCGTTTCGGAGCCAATGTAAATCCGCTTGGCTTATCTGCATCCGTAAAAAAGGATCTTGCCGACAATCTGGATATCATCAGCAGCTATCCGGACCGTAATTATACCAGTCTGAAAAAAACCATCGGCGCCTACTGCAATGCTGATCCTCGCCACATTGTGGTCGGAAACGGATCCACGGAACTGATCTCTCTGCTGATCAGTCAGCGTGCACCCAAAAAAGCTCTGGTACTTGGACCTACCTACTCTGAGTATGCCAGAGAACTTTCTCTGGTCGGCGGCACAATGGAATATTATCACCTGAAAGAATCCAATGACTTTTGCCTGAATATTCCGGATTTTCTGGATACTCTGACAGAAGATTTCAATCTTGTAATCATCTGCAACCCGAACAATCCTACTTCTTCCGCTATCAGCCGGAATGATATGGAACAGGTGATCCGACGCTGCAGAGAACTGGACATCTTCGTCATGATTGATGAGACGTATGTCGAATTTGCTCCTGAAGGTACACAGATCAGTTCCATTCCTCTGGTTCCTCAATATGACAACTTCATGGTCATTCGCGGCGTTTCCAAGTTCTTCGCCGCGCCGGGTCTGCGCTTTGGTTACGGAATTACAAGCAACGAAGCTTTTCTCCGGGCACTTCTGACCCATCAGAATCCGTGGAGTCTGAACAGTGTCGGCGCATTTGCCGGTGAACGCATGTTAAAAGACCAGGAATATATTCACACCACCTATCAGCTGATTGATTCAGAACGAACCAGACTCTGTGCAGAACTGAAAAAACTGGAATCTCAAGGCACACTGAAAATCTACAAGCCCTATGCCAATTTTATCCTGATACGGATTCTGAAAGAAGGAGTTACTTCCTTTGACGTATTCGAAGCAGCAATTCGTGAACATATGATGATCCGGGACTGCTCTTCCTTCGAAAGTCTGGAGGGCGAATACGTAAGGTTCTGCATTATGATGCCGGAAGATAATGATCGCCTGCTGGAAGTATTTCGCAAAATATAAGACATTGAGAAAGGGACTGCGGAAATATAGCAATGTACTCCCATGTAATGCATACAATTCCCATAAGAACGCTTCGACGCTCACTCGCTTACCTCAGCTTTTCTTATGGGAATTGTATGATCACAGGAATATGCATCTATATTTCCGCAGTCCCTTTTCTTTATACGTAACGCTTTACTTCTTCAGTATCAGTGCCATAAATGTAAGTTCTTCCGTTCCGGTATTCTTGAGTCCGTGTCCGTCTCCATCTTTACACAGGAACAGATCACCCGGCTCAGCCGGATATGCTTTTCCGTTATCGTCATACATTCCATGTCCGGACAGGATATAATAAGACTCTGTCTCTCCGTGATGCTCATGATATCCAATCTCGCAATTTGGAAGGACTGAGATCTTCGCATACATCTTACATGCTTCACCCACATCCTCAGAAGAAACCAGCGGCTCTCTTGTAATAAATCCTGCCCCTCCGTTTACGTGTTCTATCTTTACTAATTCTCTTTCTCCGGCCTTTGTCATATCATATCTCCTCCTTGTATTCAAATCCATCCTCCACACTCTACATTTCTATTGTATGTCAGGAAGTTTCATCTAAGAAAACAATACAACCAAACCACCGGACTTGTCAACTGTCGTTAATTTACTATCTTATAATATTCTCTGGCGGTCAGACTGTAGACAATTGCATAGAAGACTGCAAATACCGCCACTGTAACGATCGTACAATTCAGAAATAACGGCACGTTGGTCAGATTCAGCAGTAAACCATAACAGGTCTCTGCTCTTTCATACTATACATTTCTATATTGTTTGTCAAATCGAAACACTTCATCTCTGCATTCTGTCATGTATGCCGAGATATCGTTCTTTTAATGGAAATAATGTGCACCGATCTTCGTGCCACAGCCTCCCTGATCAAAATACAGACATCCGCCGATCGGGTTCACACCGTTCAGTGCATCTACAGCAGCCTGCATGCAGCTTGCTGTGTAACAGCCGGAATTTCTCACCTGATTCAGCCACCCTGTAGCGGCCGGACCAAACTGTCCTGACTGGTAGATCACACCTTCGATCGTATTGGGATACGCTCCACTGTTTACCCGGTTCATAACAACTGCCCCGACGGCAACCTGTCCTTCATATGGCTGATTGCCTGCTTCGCAGTAAATAATCGATGCAAGAAGCTCCTGGTTGGCACGGATATATGCTTCCCGCTCTGCCTGTTCTTTTGCTTCCTGTTCTTTTCTGGCTATATCTTCTGCAATCTTCTGCTGCTGAGCTTCCACAGATTCCGCTGTCACCTTCACAATTTCTTCTGATACGGACTGCATCACAGTGACCTGCTGTGCAGACTCTACTCCCTCCTGAGTCTCTACAACTTTCACTTCCGGCTGCATAGAGGCTGCGTGGCTGGTAAATCCCGCTGCCATGACTGCACATGCTGAATACAGCATGAACATCTTACTCAGTCTCCTACGTCTTATCATATTATTTATACCCTCCTGTTTGTTGCAATGAATTAACATTGTTTTAATAAAGTATATTCACTTTTTTCAACTTTATTACAATTATTACAAAATTGTTACATGCACAACGGTTGGTATCATATCATACTATTTTGAAGTTGTCAACTTTTTTATTGCTTTTTCTCAGATACAGTCCCGGAATTCCCCGGATGCACAAAAAAAGCTGTGAAAATCAAGTTTCCTCAATTCTCACAGCTCCACTTTCCCACACAGGTTCGTTCTATATTGTTGCTATATCTACAAGCGTCAGTTTTTGAATATCTGTATTCTCCAGACTGGTGATGAGCGCCTGAGCAGTATCGATTGCCGTCAGTACATTCACACCCGTCTCGATCGCATTTCTCCGGATGATAAATCCGTCTCTGGAATGGTCTGCTCCCTGCGGCGGCGTATCAATTACCAGATCGATCTTGTGTCCAAGAATCAGATCCATCAGGTTTGGAGATTCCTGTTCAATCTTATTGATCTTCATCACCTTCACTCCACCTGCTTTTAATGCCTCTGCAGTTCCCGCAGTCGCAAAGATCTTGTATCCGATCTTCTCGAATCTGCGACCGATCTCAACCGCTTCTTCTTTGTCAGCATCACGGACTGTCATGATCATATTTTTAAACTTAGGAAGCTTGATTCCGGCACCGATAAATGCCTTATACAATGCCTCATCAAAGGTCTTTGCAATTCCCAGGCACTCACCGGTTGACTTCATCTCCGGTCCGAGGCTGATATCAGCACCACGGATCTTCTCAAATGAGAATACCGGCATCTTGATTGCAAAATAATCTGCTTCCGGCTGTAATCCCGGTGTATAACCAAGTTCCCTGATCTTATGTCCGATAATTACCTTTGTTGCCAGCGGAACGATCGGGATGCCCGTCACTTTACTGATATACGGAACCGTACGGCTGGAACGCGGATTTACCTCGATCACATATACATCCTCTCCACATACGATGAACTGAATATTAATCAGTCCGATGACATGCAGAGACTGTGCCAGCTTTCTGGTATAATCTTCAATCGTTTTCTTGGTCTTTTCTGAAATACTCTGGGCAGGATATACAGATATACTGTCACCGGAGTGGATTCCGGCACGCTCAATATGCTCCATAATACCCGGAATCAGGATATCTTCTCCGTCACATACCGCGTCAACCTCAATCTCCTTACCCTGCAGGTACTTATCAACCAGAATCGGATGATCCTGTGCAATCCGGTTGATAATTCCTATGAACTCATCGATATCATGATCATTGATTGCGATCTGCATGCCCTGACCGCCGAGTACGTAAGACGGTCTTACCAGTACCGGATATCCCAGTCTGTTAGCTACTTCCTTGGCCTCTTCTGCTGTAAATACCGTACCGCCTGTCGGTCTCGGGATACCACATTTTTCAAGGATCGCATCAAACAGTTCACGGTCTTCTGCAGCATCCACATTTTCTGCAGAAGTTCCAAGGATCGGAACTCCCATCTTCATCAGAGATTCGGTCAGTTTGATTGCAGTCTGTCCACCAAACTGCACCACAGCGCCGTCCGGTTTTTCCAGATCAACGATGCTTTCCACATCCTCCGGAGTCAACGGCTCAAAATACAGCTTATCCGCAATATCAAAGTCCGTACTTACCGTCTCAGGATTGTTATTCACAATAATCGTCTCATAACCTTCCTTTGCAAATGCCCAGGTACAATGTACGGAACAGAAGTCAAACTCGATTCCCTGTCCGATACGGATCGGTCCGGAGCCAAGTACCAGTACTTTTTTCTTTCCTGAGGTCTCTTCTACTTCATTTTCACTTCCGAATACTGAGTAATAATAAGGAGTCTCTGCCGCAAATTCTGCCGCACAGGTATCTACCATCTTATAGGAAGCAGTAATGCCGTATTCATGACGCATATCATGAATCTGACGCTCTGTATTGCCGGTCAGTGCTGCAATGACATTGTCCGGGAATTCCATACGTTTTGCTTCTTTTAATATTTCCGCATTTAATGGACGTGTCTTTAATGTCTGCTCCATCTCCACAAGAATCGCAATCTTGTCGATGAACCAT
The DNA here is from genome assembly GCA_016295505.1 of Dorea sp. Lineage (GTDB taxonomy): Bacteria > Bacillota > Clostridia > Lachnospirales > Lachnospiraceae > Dorea_A. The sequence goes on along the minus strand of JAEDLC010000015.1, from coordinate 11,342 downwards.
TTATCAATCTTCGTAATCGCGTGAATATCCTCATAGCTGATACCCTGACGGATTGCTTCTGCAATCTTCCAGATCCGTCGATCATCTACAACCTTCAGTTCTTCCAGCAGATCATCGCCTTTCAGGTAAGAGAAATCATAGGACATTAAACTGTCCACATGCTGCTCCAGAGAACGGATTGCTTTCATCAGTGCTCCCTCAAAGTTATCACAGATGCTCATAACCTCTCCGGTTGCTTTCATCTGTGTCGTCAGTGTACGCTTTGCACTGATAAATTTATCAAACGGAAGTCTTGGAATCTTGACTACGCAGTAATCAAGCATAGGCTCAAAACTTGCATATGTCTTCTTTGTAACGGCATTCTGGATTTCATCCAGTGTATATCCAAGCGCAATCTTTGCAGCAACCTTGGCAATCGGATAACCGGTCGCTTTGGATGCCAGCGCAGAAGAACGGCTGACACGCGGATTTACCTCAATAACACAGTATTCAAACGTCTCCGGATGAAGTGCATACTGTACATTACATCCTCCGGTAATATTCAGTTCACTGATGATATTCAGCGCAGAGGTACGCAGCATCTGATACTCCTTGTCGCCCAGTGTCTGAGAAGGAGCCACAACGATACTGTCACCGGTATGCACACCGACAGGATCAATATTCTCCATATTACATACGGTGATACAGTTGCCGGCACTGTCACGCATCACTTCATACTCAATCTCTTTCCATCCTGCGATACAACGTTCTACCAGAACCTGTCCCACACGGGAAAGACGAAGTCCGTTTTCCAGGATCTCCACCAGCTGTACTCTGTCATGCGCGATACCACCGCCGCTTCCGCCCAGCGTATAAGCCGGACGAAGAACGACCGGATATCCGATCTCTTCTGCAAATTTCACGCCGGTCTCTACATCCTCTACAACCAGAGATGCCGCACATGGCTCTCCGATCTTTTCCATCGTTGCCTTAAATTCCAGTCGGTCTTCTGCTTTTTTGATCGTTTCGGACGTAGTACCGATCAGGCGCACGCCATGTTCCTTCAGAAAGCCTGCTTCTTCAAGCTCCATCGCAAGGTTCAGTCCGGCCTGCCCGCCCAGTGTCGGAAGCACACTGTCCGGCTGTTCCTTCAGGATCAGCTGTTCCACAACTTCCACAGTCAGTGGTTCAATATATACTCTGTCCGCAATATCCTTATCCGTCATGATCGTAGCCGGATTTGAATTCAGAAGCACTACCTCCAGTCCTTCTTCCTTCAGCGAACGGCAGGCCTGTGTACCTGCATAGTCAAATTCTGCTGCCTGCCCGATGATAATAGGACCGGAGCCAATCACTAATACTTTTTTGATATCTTTATTTCTTGGCATTATTCTGCTCCTTTCATCATATCCATAAATCTGTCAAACAGGTAACCGGAATCCTGCGGTCCGGGACATGCTTCCGGATGGAACTGAACCGTAAATATGTTCTTTCCTGCATATGCCAGTCCCTCATTCGTCTTATCATTGACATTGATAAACGCTTCGGTCGCTACAGAAGGATCCAGAGAAGACGCATCTACTGCATATCCATGGTTCTGTGAAGAGATGTATACCCGGTTATTACTGAGATCCTTTACCGGATGATTGCCTCCACGGTGTCCATACTTCAGCTTGTATGTCTTTCCGCCATTGGCAAGAGCCATCAGCTGATGTCCGAGACAGATTGCAAAAATCGGTATGTCTGTATTGTATAACTTCCTGATTTCTTCGATAATAGATACGCATGTTGCCGGATCTCCGGGTCCGTTTGACAACATGATTCCGTCCGGATCAGATGCTATGATTTCTTCCGCTTTTGTGTCTGCCGGATAGACCGTCACCTCACATCCGCGTTTATTTAAAGATCGGGCAATGTTATTCTTTGCTCCGAAGTCCATAAGAGCCACCTTCGGTCCATCGCCTTTTAAGACATATTTTTCATCACATGTAACCTTGGAAACTACATCTCCTACTACATAAGCTTTTAACTTTGGAATAATCTCATTCAGATCATAATTCTCATTTGTTGTGATCATTCCATTCATCGTACCCTTTTCACGAAGGATCTTCGTAAGTGCACGTGTGTCAATTCCTGCGATTCCCGGAATATCCTGCTTCTCAAGGAAGTCCTGAATCGTACCCTCGCATCGGAAGTTACTTGGCATTCTGGACAGTTCTCTTACAATGTAACCATCCGGCCATGCTTTTTTTGACTCCATATCCGGTGTAATGCCATAATTTCCAATCAATGGATAGGTCATAACTACGGCCTGTCCCGCATAAGAAGGGTCGGTTAACACCTCAAGATAACCTGTCATTGAAGTATTAAACACTATCTCGCTAATCATGTCTTTTGTCGAACCGATACTGGTTCCGGTAAAGACGGTTCCGTCTTCCAATATAAGAAATGCTTTCATATATTCACCTTTTCCCTTCCTGTTCTTTTACTTTTGTGTGACATTTTCATGCATCCCATAATAAAACATTCTTTTTTACAGAGAAAAAGACAGTTTGTGCAAGTACACACAACTGCCTTGTTAATATAATGAGTCATCGACAATCTTTGTCTTCACAAATTGTAAAAATTATACTACAAAATATGATGTTTTTCAACGTGGATTTTTCATTTTTATTTATTTTTATGCATAGTGCCTTTACATAATCTCTCTGTATTCGTCTACTTATTGATATTGCCAGATTATCATAATTTTATTTAAATCCGGATCATCCATATACTGGTATCTGACCTCACTCAGTCCATAATATGACGCAAGATTCTGCGCCGCACTTTTGATCAGATTCTGGAAAATATCGTCATGCGCAGATGCATAGAGATCATGATCTGCAAACTTGATTACCGTAGGATTTGCGCCTGCACGGATGGTCTCATTCATTTTCTCCAGCACCGCATCACGATTATATTCCGTATAGTACAGTCCATTTACCACATAATAATTATAATCCATCTTTGTACATGCCGGAAGTGCTGCATCGGTATCCGGGATATGTGTGCCGGAGATCTGTGTATCATCACAACACATATAATCATAACTTACGTTGCCCTGCCAGGCAGCAGTATCTTCCCCTTCCGACTCCTGGAATACCGGATCCCCCCAGGTTGTATCCACATAATAATAATCCCCATTGCAGAGAACGAGATTCCACGCATGCGTCTGACCTTCTTTTGTAGTTCCGGTTACATAAGTACAAAATACTCCCATACGCTCCAGAAGATACTGTGTTGCTTTCGAATATCCCGCACATACAGAACGATGATTGACAAATACACTGTAGATATTCTGGTTGTCAGAAGCATTCATATCGTAATCCACCAGATTAACAATATACTCGTATACATACAGAATCTTCTGATAATCATCTGCTCCCTCAGGCACTCCTGACAGGCACTGATCCGCTGCCATCTGAATCTCCTGTTCCATCTCAGACTTTTTCTGTTCATCGTACAGATATCCCGGTTCCAGTATTGTATACATTTCATTTCCGTCATATGCTGTAGCCGTCGTTGTACCATCACACCAGAAGATCTCCGGAAAATCTTTCATCACATATTGGAACAGCGCATTGGCCCGGTCTGCTTTCGAAGCATGAATACAGATCGCATCGATATGATCTCTTACTCCCTGCAGAATCTCCTGATACGCCTGTCGTTCTTCCTCCGCAATCTGCTGATAGTAATACTTTCCTTCCAGTTCTTCCTGGCCGACCCGAACCTCCTGATATACAATCTCACTCCCGAACAACTGCTCCCGAATCCGGGAAATGCCTTCACTTCCCGCTGTTCTGATACAAAGAACGGCGAGAATCAGACATAACACAGTCAGAATACCCGACAGGAAACGCATCAGACAGCCTCGTTTTTTCTTCTTATTCATAGCTTCCCCCATATGTATTATGATGAATTATTATACCTTTTTTCATACAATTATACAAGTTTTATAAATGACAGGGAGCACACTTCAGCTAATGTAACCAATTCATTTCCCCTTCATATTATATAAGTGACAGATTTTTCATGAGGTAATATATGAACGCTTTCAACGCCACCGCGCAGGATACTCCCGACAAGGGGCGGCTGCAGATCAATATAACATCTGACATCACTGCCTACCCCGTGTCCGGCGCCTCCATCTCTATCTCTTATACCGGAGTCCCTGACAGTCCGATCGAACAGCTTAAGACAGATTCCTCCGGGCAGACCGAGACCATTGAACTGGATGCTCCTCCCCTCGACTACAGTCTGGATTCCCGCAGTGAAGAACAGCCTTATGCCGAATATACGCTAAATGTCTCTGCCCCCGGATATGAACCGGTCAGTATTGCAGGAACAGAGATTCTTCCAACCATTACAGCAATTCAGAATATTTCTCTCAGACCAATGGACACTCCTGAACCTTCAGAAAGCGTCTTTGTGATTCCTGCACATACATTATATGGAACTTATCCGGCAAAAATACCCGAAGAAGAGATCAAACCAACTACAGAAACCGGCGAGATCGTATTAAGCCGTGTCGTTGTCCCGGAATACATCGTCGTTCACGACGGAAGCCCCCGTGATACGACTGCCCGCAATTATTATGTGAAATACAAGGACTATATTAAAAATGTTGCTTCCAGCGAGATTTACGCCACATGGCCTGCTGATACTATTCGGGCAAATGTTCTGGCGATCATGTCTTTTACTCTGAACCGTGTGTATACGGAGTGGTACCGAAACAAAGGCTACGACTTTACGATCACATCCTCTACTGCATTCGATCACAAGTGGATTCCGGAGCGCAACATCTATGACACGATCTCCCTGATCGTGGATGAATTATTTGCAGATTATCTGTCCCGTCCCAATGTGCGCCAGCCAATTCTGACCCAGTACTGTGACGGAAGACAGGTACAGTGTCCGAACTGGATGACCCAATGGGGCAGTCTGTCTCTTGGAGAACAGGGATATTCCCCGATTGAGATCCTTCGCTATTATTATGGGGATGATATGTACATCAACACAGCAGAAGCCATCTCCGGCATCCCTTCCTCCTGGCCGGGTTATACCCTTGAGATCGGCTCTTCCGGTCAGAAAGTCCGCCAGATGCAGGAACAGCTCAATGTCATCGCCGGTGCTTACCCTGCAATTCCAAAGGTTACGATGGATGGCGTCTACGGTCCTGCAACCGCCGAAGCTGTCCGGGTATTTCAATCTGTCTTTGGACTGCCACAGACCGGAGAAGTTGATTATCGTACCTGGTTTAAGATATCCGAAATCTACGTTGGAGTATCCAGAATTGCCGAGTTAGTATGAGTATATTGATTACTTTGATAAAGCCGGGAAGAAATCCTTTTTGCTGATTTCTTCCCGGCTTCTGGATCATATCCATGATTCTTAATACAGACTCTGAAGAATCTCCACGCATTTATCAATTCCAAGTTCTCCACTGTCCAGAGTTATATGATAGTTCTGTGCGTGTCCCCACTTCATATCCGTGTAAAAACGATGATAAGCCGCGCGGCGTTTGTCCTTTTCCTTCAGACGCTGCATCGGAGTTTTCTCCTGCTCTCCATATACCTCAACAATTCGTTTTGCACGAAAATCCATACTTGCATGAATAAACACTTTCAGACAATCGGCCTTATCACGCAGAATATAATCCGCACATCTTCCTACGATTACACAGGGGCCCTTTTCTGCCAGTTCTGTTATGATCTTATATTGAATCTGCCACAGATAATCTTCATTGGTAGGACCAAATGCCCGGTTGGAAAATGCAGGAGAAAGGAATCCACCCGGTGCATACTCACCGGCATCCTCAATATACTTTTCTGCAAATCCGCTTTCTACAGCAATTTTATGAATTAACTCGCTGTCATAGCAAGGAATCTCCAGTTTTTCTGCCACTTTTTTTCCTATCGTTCGTCCTCCGCTTCCGAACTCACGACTGATTGTAATAATTCCAAGAGAAATATAGAAGAAATATTCTTTTGAATGCAGATACGTTTCTTCATTAACGGTTCCGCCAAACATTGCGATAATCTGATCAGAAAAGATCAGATATATTACAGTCAGAACAATACTGCTGACAAGCAACATGACAACTGCATTTCCAACACTCTGTTTTGCAGTCTTTGTTTCCTTTTTTCCCAGAGAGATACTGACAAATGCACAGCATCCGTCTCCAATCATAACTGCAATGGCCAGTGCAACAACCGTCAATGGAAATACCACTGTATTGGCTGCATTTCCATATGAACCCAGATAACTGGCATTGGCAATGAAGATCTGATCCACGATATTATACAATGCACCTACCAGTAACGAAATGATACAGGGAACCGCATATTTTCTCATTAATATGCCAATTTCTGTCTCCCCTAAAAATTGATTTGATTTTGTTTCCATTGGTTTCACCTTCTTTTCATTTTTTATCACTAAAAAAAGCGTGCATCCTCTTTTGCCGGATTTACGCCAGAGGCTACACGCTTTCTTATTAGTCCAGATAATTTCCAACCGGACTTGCATTATACTGTTTGATTATCTTTATCATAATAGATCCATCTGACTGTTCCGTCTCTTCGATGATCTTATACTGTGTATGATGGCGCTCCAGTCCTTTTTTGTACTGTTCTACCTCATGCTTTACAAGATCCACAGCATAATCATGACCCACATCTTCTTTCAACATAAAATGCAATGTCTGACATATACATGCCGCTTTTACACGTTTCATTCGAAAACCTCCGTTTCACATAATAAAAAGAGCAGCATTCCCAACTGGATTTACGCGGGAATGCTACTCGTTGTATATGGATTATATCATATTTTTAAAATATTTTTCAAAGGTCATTTTGAACAAAAACAGAACATATATCTCACATTATTTTGCCAGATCGATGTTCTCTCCTACCAATCCATTGACTGCACCCTCGATCTTTGCTTCTTCATGTGCGATCAGCCATTTGTTCTTTGCAAAAAGCAGCTTGTCGTCAAAAGATCTACTGTGGCATGTCATCAGGTCTGTATTCGTATCTTTCGGCAGAGCTACTACACATTTGAAACCGTTGTCATCTGCATTACAAGGTGCATAATGTAAAGTGGTCGCATAAAGTTCTACGCCAACGCCGGCCGGGACAAAAAATGCCTCTACCTTGCTTGTATCATATGTAAACAAATCCTCAATATCCTGCTGTTTTCCAAGAAGAAGAATCAAATCTGTAATTGCAATATCAATCTCAGAAGATCTGTGATATTCCAGAGCATTCAGTTTTGTATTCTTTCCAATACAATATCCGATCTGTGTCGGCATCTCCCCAAAGAAGCGCATCTTAATATCAATCGAAGTTCTTCCGGTCTCCAGTTCCGGAACAGACGGTACATATACTACATCCTCCGGGATCTCATAATTGCCCATGGTCTCGATGATTGCATTAAAATCATAATGTGCATCGAGAACACGTCCATATTGTGCAAATTCTTTGTCAGTAATTTTTTTAATTTCCATAATGCTTCTCTCCTTTATTTCACCTAGAGATTCCCTTGCATGGAGCAAATATTCATCTCATGTTTCTATTGCTTATATTATACTCCTGTTTGGCATAGATTTCGACCTAAATTTTTGTGACTTATCTCTAAAAATCTACGCATGTTTTCTATTTTAGAAAATTTACGCTATTTTTTTGAAAAATCTCTTGACCTTCCAGTTACTCCACCCCATATAATGTCCATAACATCAATGAAAGAGGTGAATTCCAATGAAGATAAAAGAACTGGAAACCCGAACCGGCATCAAAAAAACAAACATCCGTTATTATGAAAGAGAAGGTCTTATGACTCCTCATCGAAACGATGAAAATAATTATCGGGAATATTCCGAAGAAGATCTGCGGCAACTGGAACGAATCAAGGTTCTTCGCCTTCTCGGCATATCGATCACAGATATCAAAGATTTGAATAAAGGAGGATTGGCTCTGGAGGACGCGGTAAAAGAACGGCTGCAGCAGCTGGATGAAGAAGAAAAGATGCTTCCATTTAATCCTTCAAAGTAAACAGGAGGCAATTACTGGTTGCCTCCTGTTTACTAATGTACAAATATCTCGATTGCCTGAGCGGCAAATTCAGCGGTTCCGTCGCCGCCGGCTTTATCAATATTACGCTTCATACGCTCATCACCGACATACATCTGTCCCAGGCCGCTTAATATTTCCTTGGTGCAGGTATAATAATGTTCTGAAATAAATGACTGTAATGTTTCGATCTTTTCCTGTACACGGTTATCCTCAGGTGAAAGATGCTGCAATTTTCCGATTTCCGCAAAGATCTCCATCATCTGATCTGCTGTGTCTCTGACCTCATTCTCTGTTTTTTCTTTCATTTTCTCCTCACATTCTTCGTAGGCTCTGGTCTGTCCCCATCTTTCCTTAACTTCCTCGGCATACTGGTTCCATTCACTTTTATCAAAAGCGTCAAACTCCATTTTATAGACTCCTTTCTCCTGGATTTCACGGGCAAATGCGATCAGTTTTTCGATGTGCTTCTTCTGCAGCTCCAGAAGTGTGATCTGCTGTTCCAATGCTTCTGCCGGATTAAAATTTGGACTGTCCAGTATCTCCCTGATCTCCTTCAGAGGGAACCTAAGCTCCCGAAACAGTAATATACTCTGTAAACGACCAAGCGCTGTATCGTCATACAGCCGATAGCCTGCTTCTGTCACCTTTGCCGGTTTTAACAGATCTATTGCATCATAATAATGAAGTGTGCGCACACTTACACCTGTGAGTTTACTGACTTCATGTACTGTTCTCATTTTCCCTCTCCTCCTGCTTCCTCCCGTGTGAGTACATTATGAGGTATGACGCAACGTCAGGGTCAAGTGATTTTTCAATTTTCTTCTATACTTTTTTTGCACGCACATACCGTGTGGCGATCTCCACAATCAGAAATCCAAATGCAATCGCCGCACACGTCTGCCCGAGCGCAATCGTCTGCTGCTTCGCCATCACATAGTCCGCCTGAACGATCCCATGCATCAGGTAGAACAGGGTTGCTCCCGGAATCACGGGCATGATCGACGTGGTAAGAAATATAGTTGCCGGTGCTTTGTGAACCCGGGACATTATGTAGGAATAAGCTGCCACAAATGTTGCTCCTGCAAGTACAGCTGCCATATCATTTTCATAATAATGCTGAACCAGAAGATAGCACCCACAGTTAATCAGGCCGCCGATTCCCGCCCAGAAAGACTGCCACAGTGCCGCCTTAAAAACCAGTGCAAATCCCATACTTGCCACACCACAGGATATCAGCTGTACCGCAATGCTTGGTGCAATATACATTTCATACATATCCCCTTCAAACAACAGCATTGCAAGCCCGGTCCCACAGGCAATCGCGACTGCTCCAAGACACGCATGAGCAATGTTCAGTATTCCTGAAAGATAAGCCCGGTCCAGCACATCCCGAATCCCGTTTGTAACGCCAAGACCACTGATCAGTACCATATTCAATCCCAGAACGATTCTGTCCGGATGATGCCCCAGTCCGAACCTGGCCACCAGAAAAACTGCAGCCGCCGACAGAAAGGCGACGATAATATTATATACCGCAAGGTTGTCTTCCTTTTTCCCAAGTATATTTCCAAAATATACTTCTACAAGAGCACAGATTACAATACCGACCAGAGTATCCACCACATCACATCCGAAATATACACCGAATCCAACGCCTCCCAGAATCGCCGCAAGATATGCGAGATATACCGGCTGAGGCTTTCGGTTCATAACTTCGTTGTATTTCTCTCTGATCTCTTTTACTGACGGTTGATTCTGACAGATATATCTGGACAGATTGTTCAGATAGTCCAGACGGTCATAATTGAACCCAACCTTATGTATCCTCCGAATCTGTGTAATATAAGGCTTTCCCGGCGGTTTTATTGTCGCCTGTATATTACTCTGGATCACAAAAGCATTGCACTGTTCTGTGCCGTAACTCTCCATCATTCGATAGATACTGTCTTCCGCACGGTTCGTTTCTGCCCCGCTTTTTACCATCTCTTTTCCGATATCCAGAACTACATTCAGTAATGCTTCGAAATCCATATCCTTTTGTCCTTCTCTCATTCTATCATCTCCAGAATTCCTGCATATCCACTTCGCCTCGCAAGATTCTTTAATCCCTCCAGAACCTCTTCTTCCGAATAATTACATTGCTTCAGAAAATCATTCCCTTTCCTGCTGACATACTCATAAAAGAGCAACGCTTCCTCCACATCCGCCTGATTCTGATAGTCGATCTTTTCAAGCAAACTATTTTCCGCTTCATTGATATGCCCATTGTCTGTCAGTTCCTTCCATTCCGGTTCTTTCGAACCGGATACCTGATATTTATTTTCCGGTGGAAGGGTCACCTGAACATATTTCTTTCCCAATATCAGACTGGCAAGTACACGGACTGATTCTTTGATCATACGCATGATATAATCCTGCTCATCTTCGTATTGCATAACGGATACCTCCTGGTAAAGTCAATCATTTTTTTCCTGCTGCGTCTTCCTTGCCGTAACAGATGAAGACATAATATATTCACCAATAGAAAGTTCCCGTCCCCATCGTTCCTCATATTCTTGTGATACGTGCTTTGTCGTGATCTCCACATCCTGAAATCCGGCCATTTTTACAATATTTTCCAGTTCTTCCACCGAAGAAGCGCCGGACACTCAGCAGGAATGCATCTCTTCACTTTCCTGCATCTCTTCCGTGAGCTCTTTCATGATTACAATATCACAGATGGATATTCGTCCTCCCGGTTTGAGTGCACGATAAATTTCCCGATATACACGAGGCTTGTTATCCGAAAGATTAATGACACAGTTGGATATGCATACATCCGCTGTATGATCTGCAACAGGGAGATTCTCGATCTCTCCCAGTCGAAACTCCACATTGCGGATCCGGTTTTCCTTCGCTATTTTCCGGGATTTTGACAACATCTCCGGCGTCATATCCACGCCGATCACCCGTCCTCTTCTTCCAACTGCTTTTCCGGCAATAAAACAGTCCAGACCGGCACCGCTCCCCAGATCCAGAACCACTTCTCCGGTCTGAATATGCGCTTTCCGATGCGGATTGCCACATCCAAGTCCCATATTCGCACCTTCCGGAGCCATCGCCAGTTCTTCTGCCGTATATCCGATACTGGCTGACATCTCTTCCGATGAAACGACTTCATTTAAAATGGTTTCCTGATTCCCTCCCAGAGCAATCTTTCCATAATCTTTTCTTACCTGTTCCTGTACTGATTCCATAACGTTCCCCTTTTTA
>JAEDLC010000111.1 GCA_016295505.1 Dorea sp. | reverse complement strand
GCTACACCACCGATAATTAGTACTTTCATGTAAAACCCTCCCTACTTATTTTTATAAATGTCTTCTCAGATGAATCGCAAATCCTCCGAATTCACCTTCAAAGTATGCTGCGATAATTCCTTTCTCATCTGCCGGCATATGTTCTTCATCAAAGCTGTAACCTACAGATTTAAAATATGCCATTGCACGGTCGATATTCCTTACGCTTAATGCGATATGTCCGTGGGTTCCTTTCCCCGGTGTCTTATTGACTTCCACCATATCCCCTGCGAAGAAAGAGGCTCCGTCATGCATCGGCACTCCCAGAAGTCCTGCATACGCTCTGGTAATCTCTTCTGCTTCTTTCGCATCCTGTGCATTGATTCCCAGATGTAGGAGGAAGATATCATGAATATTCTTCACAGCTTCTTTCGATAATCTTGTAATCTCGTCAAACTGATGCTCACGGATCATTTTAGAAGGACAGATCCAGCTTCCGCCACATGCCACAACATTTGGCAGATCCATGTATGAACCAATGTTCTCTGCACTGATTCCGCCGGTCGGGACGAATTTCATATCTGCATAAGGCCCTTTTAATGCCTTCAGCATCTTAACTCCTCCGGCAGCTTCTGCCGGGAAAAATTTTACTACTTTAAGTCCATACTTCTGAGCCATTGCGATCTCACTCGGAGATGTGATCCCCGGAAACATTGGGATATCATGCTCCACTGCCCATCCAACGACCTTTTCATCAAATCCCGGCGATACCAGGAATTGTGCGCCGGCATCTACAGCTTTTTGGGCCATCTCAACGGTAAGAACGGTGCCTGCACCCGTGCAGACATCCAGGCCACTTTCGCTCAGTTTCCGGATTGCATCTGCAGCGGCTGCGGTACGGAAGGTAATCTCAATTACTTTTATACCGGCTGCCAGAAACGCCTTTCCCAATTCTACCGCATCATCACTGTTATCAATCGCAACAACAGGAATGATTGCGCTGCTATACATCTGTTCCAATACTTTATTATCCATAATCGTCTCCCCGATTGTGTACCGGTTTACATTCTAGATGTCACCATGTTTTCCCACAAAATACCATTTAATTCTCATCAAGATTGTAACCGGTTTTGAATTTATCAAAAAAAATTATGTTTTTATTTTTTATCTTTATTATTGCTTATTTTTTCCTCAGTGTTGATTCCCTCGGCACAAAATCTGTATTTACCCAGATTGTCTTCACTTCACCGGAAGGTTCTTCAATCTTCTCAAGGATTCGTGCTGCACACTTCTGTCCGATCTCATATCCACGAATCATTACACAGCTGACCGTCGGCCGCAGCATGTCCATCCATATCGTGCTCTCGTTCCAGGACCATGAATTCGTTCCGCACAGACCAATCTCATCAGGCATCCTGTATCCCAGATTTTTGATTGCACGAAATGACAGCATGGTCATAACCGAATTTGCTCCGATCACAGCCGGAATCTCTCCTTTTTTCACCGTCTTCATAAATGCTTTTACGCATTCACTGACGCTACTGACCGTCTCATCTCTGGTAAGAAATACATCTGCGTGTGCGTCATATCCAAATTCTTCATCCATAATCCGCAGGAAACTGCTTTTTCGAATATTCTTTGCACTACTCTGCAGATTTTCCTGCGTCATCAGCGCAATTCTTGTATATCCCTGTTCCTTGAGGTGATGTACCAGCACAGAGATGATCTCTTCATTGTCTTCCCCCACAATATCCATATTGTAGTTGCGAAGCTTTCTGTCACATAACACGATCGGAATTCCCTGATTCTGATATCCGTACAGGAAATCATTATCCGGAGACGTCGTATTGACGATCAGGCCATCCACTCCCTTACTTACAAGCGTTGAGATTGCAATCTTTTCCTTTGCCGGATCCTCATGACAGTTAATAAAGAGCGGTACATAACCATTCATCTCAAGAATCTCTCCGGTTCCCGCAACAACTGCGGATGAAAATGGCGAGGCGATATCCGATACAATTACTCCAACCGTATAGGTCTTCTTTGTCTTCAGGCTTCTTGCCAGTTCGCTGGGATGGTAGTCCAGCAGTTCAATCACATTCTTAATCCGGTTCGCCGTCTCGGCGCTCATCATATTCGTCTGTCCATTGATATATCTGGAAACGGTCGTCTTAGAATACCCAACCGCATCTGCGATATCCTGGATTGTTACTTTTTTCTTCATTGCCATTGCTCCTTGGATAACTTCAAAACTTCTATGACAATTCTAACATTCCATTCCGGCATTTTCAACATTTTTCCAGTCTCCACGCGCCCTGTCATTACACTAAGATGTCATCTGCAAATTTTGTAAAATAATTTAAAATACCGGTGGTGTATCCTCGCCAAATGTGGTGTGATCACTGTCATTCAACAGTCCCGGCTCTTCCAGCGCATCAATCAGTGCCATGTCCTCATCACTGATCGTAAAGTTCAGATTGATATTCTCAAGGATTCTGTCCTTATGTACACTCTTGAAGATCGGAATTACATTTTTCTGCTGTGCATATTTCATACAAAGCTGTGATACGGATACTCCCAGTTTATCAGCGATCTCTTTTACCTGTGGGAATTCAAAGATTCTTCCGTTGGCCAGAGGGCTGTAACCAGTTACAACGATTCCAAGCTTTTCACAGTACTCAATATCTTCTTTCAAAGCAACTCCGCAGCCCGGATGGAATTCCAACTGATTCACCATCGGTTTTACCTTTGCCGTCTGCATCAGCTCATCGATGTGATGAACTTTGAAGTTTGAGATACCGATCGCTTTACATTTTCCTTCGTTGTAAAGCGTTTCCATTGCTCTCCATGTCTCAGCATTTTTTGCAATGTAATCATCACGGAAAGTACTAGGTACCGGCCAGTGAATCAGGTAAAGATCAACATAGTCAAGTCCAAGATCTGTAATAGACTGGTTGAATGCCTCCAGGGTCTCGTCATATCCACGAACGGTATTCCAAAGTTTGGAAGTTACGAAGATGTCTTCTCTCTTCCATCCCGTTGCTTCGAGTCCTGCCGCAATGCCCTGTCCGACATATACCTGGTTTCCATATCTTGTTGCACTGTCAATATGATTGCATCCGCACAGCATTGCATCTTTAATTGCGTTGATCGTGATCTCTGCACGCGGCGCTTTCCAAGTGCCATAACCAATTTCCGGAATTGACGTTCCATTGTATAATTTCACGCGATTCATCATGTCCTGCTCCTTTTCTTCATTGTTTCTCTTTTTGTTAACGTGTTTCTTTGTTAACCGGTTTCTTTATGCCTTTATAATACCAGACTCATTCTGCATGTTCAAGAAAAATCAATAGATTTTATCTTTTTTGTTAGTTTTTTATATTTTTACGCCTTCTGTTTTGTGCATTTTTGCCGTTTTTTCGTTTATCAGTTTCGTTAACCGGTAAACATACTATTTTTTCGTTGACTTTTAAATATGAAAATGAGAAAATAAAGGAAATAAGCAAAAACTGTGAAAATATAATGAGAATAGAGGTGTTCCCCCTTGCGGATGTTTACAATATCTGACTGTATTTCGACGGTTCTCCCTATTTTAATCATCATCGTAATCGGTTACGTAATGAGGATTCGGAAGATTCTGGGAGACCGTTTCGTGGAAGAAGCGAATCACATTAATTACATTCTTGGATTTCCGCTGCTGCTGTTTACCAGTGCAGTGACCGCCGATCTGAAGACTTTATTCAATCTGAAGCTGGTACTGTATTCTGTAGGAAGCATCCTGGTCATGGCTGCTGTCGGATATCTGATATTCGGAAAACTTACAGATAAGAAAAAACAGGGAGCCCTTACTACCACAACTTTCCGATCCGATATCCTGTTATTCGCCGTTTACATTACCGGGCAGCTGTTCGGACAGGACGGAATTGCGCTTGCCGCCATGTTGACAGCTTTCATATCTCCTACAGTCACCACGCTTTCCATCGTGATACTGAATCACCTGGATCAGGAACACAACCGTGGATTAAGTATCGGTCAGACACTTCTTAAAGTAATAAAGAACCCGTTTATTATCGCGGTGATCACCGGAGTCCTGTATAACTGCAGCGGTCTTCCGTTCCCGGAACCCATTCTGGATCCGCTTCAGGATATCGGTGCCATGGCTATCCCGCTTTCCCTTCTGGCAATCGGTGTACAGCTTGACTTTAAAAATGTAGCCGAAGAGAAGTCCCTGATTATAATCGGAGTATTTGCACGGCTGGTTGCAGTCCCGGCCATATTTGTTACAGGTGCAGTATTACTGGGCTTTCACGGGATGTCCCTCGCCTGCCTGTTTGCCCAGTTTGCCGCACCGGCTACCGTATCCTGCTACAGTTTTGCCGAACAGATGAACAGTGATTCCAAACTGGCCGGAAGTATCATCATATTTTCCACTGTATTTGCAATCATCACCATCTTCATCGGCCTGATCATTCTTACGAGCTTACAATTACTGTAATTTTCTTTTAAAAAGGAGGACTTAATATGAAAGAACCTGAAGTTATGCACAAAGATGTGCAAAAAGTAGTGGAACAGAGCCTTCTCACCGACACTCCCGTATACGGAATGGTGATCCATGAGGCTTCTGATCTGAATCCTTCGTCCCGCGTGGAGTATCTCGGAAAAAATGCAGATTACACCCCACTGAAAGTAGACCTTGACGATCATTCTGTCGACTATGGCACCTGGAAAGACTGGCCATGGCTGAAAGCCAATGTTCCTGTAATGTGTGACTGGGATGGTCACATAGACTATTACCTTAACCCGGAAGATTATACGAAAAAAGCCGGTTCCGATGAGCCGTCAGATGTTGCGGATCCGGAATACGAGGGGAATGCCATGGCTGTGGCAAAGCTGATCTATACCTGTACCTACTGCATCGGACACGACCGCTACGTCTACTTCTGTGACCGGAAGATTTCCGATGATTTTGAGCCGATCGGTTTCAATGTACGCGGTACCATCCGGGAATATATGCTGATCCCCATGTTCTATGGATACAAGGATGCCCGTGGCCGTCTGCGCAGCATTGCCGGACAGTACAGTGCCGGAACTATCACCGGACATCACACCCAGAACCGGGACGGCATCGATATGGATACGCAGGCACAGTATCTGGCCGTTCTTCGCGCTTCTGCAGGAAGTCTGTTCTTTGGGGGCTCCCTTGTCAATGTACTGACAGACATTGCAGTCATGCTCTCAAAAAGTACAGACACTCAGGCGTCCTACGGCACCGGAATGTCCAAAAGCTACACGGCAGATTCCGATCATTCCGGACACTGGGGTACCATCCCTGAGCCGGTTCTGAGCGCACAGTTTTATGGCGGAGCAGACGAAAAGACTTATTCTACTATATTCCATTCTACCGTACTGGGAACGAACATGCTCTGGCAGAGAGATCCGTATACCATTCTTGTATATGGACGTCTGAAAATCTCTCCGGATTACAGGTTTGACCTCACCGGTGAGAGTTATGTGGATACCGGCTGTACACTCCCTCAGGGCAATTATTACGCAACACTTCAGGTGGTACCGGGATATGGGTTCATTCCTTGTCCGGATGTCGTCGGAAGTGATTCCACCGGATATTGCGATCATATGTATGCCAACCCGGAAGTCATCTCTGTCGCTTCCCGTTTCGGATGCAGCAGAAGCGGTGCACGTGCCGGATTATTCGCACGTTCCATGAACCATTCCGGATTCAACCGAAGCGGCATGATGGAAAATGGAGAGCCTCTGTGTACTGCTGTCGAATTGGATGAATCCTTCTCCTGGTGGTGGAACTTCGGCTGTTCACTCATGGT
>JAEDLC010000110.1 GCA_016295505.1 Dorea sp. | reverse complement strand
CAGGCGTAGGAATTCAGTGGGGTTAATAGCTGTACAGCAATAGCAGGTTATGTTATTATGTTCTTATATTTTGTCTGAGCTGTGTCTTTCATTGAAGGAGAGCAGGAATATCATGTTTGGGAATGATGAAAAAGGAGTATAAGAGATAAGATGACAATACTAATTGAAAAAATATATGCATTATTGTGGGGAGATATTGTATCGATTCCACTTCCGGGAGGCGAAAGTCTGGGACTTTCGCTTCTGGTTATTTTACTGATACCGACAGGGATTTATTTTACGGTTCGTACCAGATGTCTTCCGATTCGACTGTTCCCGGATATGGTCAGGTCTCTGACAGGGAAAAAGCAGCAGAACAGTGCCCTCTCATCGCTGCAGACGTTGATTGTGTCGACGGCTACAAGGGTTGGAATGGGAAATCTGGTTGGAGTTGTCGCAGCAATATCCGCCGGAGGGGCAGGTGCAGTCTTCTGGATGTGGCTGACAGCACTTCTGGGATCATCGACGGCATTTGTTGAGGCGACGCTTGCACAGCTGCATAAAGAAGAAGATCCGTTATATGGAGGTTACCATGGAGGACCGGCTTATTATATTCATCATTATGCAGAACAGAAGAAGGGAAAAAAGCTGAAACATTCTGTGCTTGCAGTTTTATTTGCGGTGTCCGGTCTGATCTGTTGGTGCGGAATCAGTCAGGTGATCAGCAATTCTGTTACTTCTGCGTTCGCCAATGCATTTCAGATTCCACCGATTTATACGACAGTTCTTCTGGTGATTCTGGCAGCAATTATTGTATTGCGAAAAGATGCTACGGTGAAAGTACTGGATATTATGGTTCCGGTTATGGCGGGATGTTATTTTCTGATTACGCTGTTTATTATTGTGACGAATTTTTCACATCTTCCGGTTGTATTCGAAAGAATATTTTCAGAGGCTTTCGGAATCCGACAGGCGGTGGCAGGGGGATTCGGAGCGGTGATCATGAACGGAGTGAAGCGTGGATTGTTTTCCAATGAAGCGGGCTCCGGATCAGCGCCCTGTGCGGCAGCAGCGGCTCAGAGTGATCATCCGGTGGAAATTGGCCTGGTTCAGGCACTTGGAGTTTTTATCGATACAATTGTGATCTGCAGCTGTACAGCAATGATCATGCTTCTGGTTCCGGAAAATGTGACAGATGGACTTGCCGGAATGGATCTTTTGCAGGCAGCCCTACAGTACCATCTTGGAGATTTTGGAGTTATTTTTATTGCAATTACATTAGGATTATTCAGTTTTTCCACATTTATAGGGATTTTGTTTTATGCCAGATCAAATGTTGCTTATCTGTTTGGCAATAAATGGAGTTTCCAGACTGCTTATAAAATTCTTGCGCTGATTATGTTATTTGTCGGAGGACTTGCAGCTTATACAGTTGTATGGGATCTGGGAGATGTAGGAATCGGTCTTATGACAATCTTTAATCTGATTGCCCTGTATGCAATGTCTGGACAGGCGCTTCAGGCCCTGAAAGATTATGAATCGAGTAAAAAAATATAGAGGAAACGGAAAAGGGACTGCCGTAAAAGACAGATGTTGTTTTTTACGGCAGTCCCTTCTTCCGGGGATTCAAACGTATTGTAAAGAAGAATCTTTTATTGATGAACTTCATATGCTGTACGTCGGATATCAGGGATCGAAATCAGTGCAGGATAGAGTATGCAGGCAATGATCAGACCACCGACTCCCTGGATGATATTGGCAGGGATACTTGCCGCAGCGCCTGAAATACCGTACATAAAGGATTCGCACAGGAAATATCCGCCTGCAACCAGAATGATATCTGTTACGCCGCCAAGAATCACTGCAGTATAACGGCTTTTTGATGTTTTACCGATCCTCTGGTAGATGACTCCTGCAATCAGAGCAATCAGACCCTTGATCACAAGTGTGATAGGTACATAGATAAAATATCCGCCGATCAGATCAGCAAGGGCAGATCCGATTCCGCCGGCAACCATTCCCCATACAGGTCCAAGGATCACACCGGACAAGATGACAACTGCGTCACCTGGATGAATATATCCGTTGGTTCCTGGGGTCGGGATCCGTATAGACATGGTTGCAACACAGGCAAGTGCTGCAAACAGTGCAGTCATTATAATTTTCTTTAAGTTCGTATTCATGGTTCATTCCTCTTTTCTGTTAAGTAATTCTGTAATTGAGGATACTTTACAATAATTCTGGAATGAGATAAAGGGCCAATTATGTGGAAAATGACCAGTCCAGTTTTTAGGAAAAGATATTGTTATGGAGATAAATGATTTTTACGATACTGACTGGGAGAACAGCCCATGTATCTTTTGAATATCTGTCCATAGTAAGCAGGTGAGGAAAACCCGACCGTATCAGCGATTTTTGTGATACTATCTCCGCTCATCAGCAGTGGAAGACTGTTCTGGATCCGAAGAGAAAGCAAGTAATCGAATATCGTCATTTTCATGTGTTTTTTAAAGAACCTGCAGCATTCGCTTTTGCAGATATTTACATGGTCCGCAATATCGTCCAGACAGAGATCTTCCATGGAATGCTCCTGAACGTAAGACATAATACTGCGGAGACGGTCCAGGTGTTTTGAATCAGGAGAGACATCAGAAGGGATGGAGGAGTAATAGTGATAAAGATTCTGCCAGACAGAAGTAAGAAGCATGTGAATCCGGAGTTCATAATCCATCGGAGGATTCAGCGATAATTGATAAATGGTCTGAATCTGTTCAAGGACATTTTGCTGCCAGGGTGTCTTTGAATCCAGTTTCAGAGAAGCCCAGGCTTCATTGGAAGTGATAAAATCCATATATTTTGTCTGGATCAGACTTTTTTCATAGCCGTAGATAAAGCGGGGATGGAAAGTGACGGAGATGTAATTGCAGTCCTGACCGTCCAGCATATATCCTGAGTGCAGAGCATTGCAGTTACAGAATAGTCCTTCGCCGGCGGAAAGTATATATTTTTTGTCATTTACACAGTATTCCATCTGTCCGGATATGAACCAGGTCAGTTCAATCTCCGGATGCCAGTGCCACATAAAAGAACCCTGCTCATAAAACTGAATCGCTTCGGGACTGATATGGACAGGAAATGAATAATTCCCATGCTGTTTGTTTTCTTTCTGGTTTTTTTCTATGTTGATCTGCATAATATCCTCCTAATATGATAATCTCAATATTCTTATAAATCTGTCCAATATATTTATTGCTGTATGATTATGTTCTCATTATAATCATAAATTAGATGATATGTATATGCAAGGGAAATTCATTGAATGGAGGATAAAAAAGTGAAAGATCAGTTGATTCAGAAATTTGTGGAACTGTATGGAAACGGCGGTGAGATATCTGCTTATTTTGCACCGGGAAGAGTGAATCTGATTGGAGAACACACAGATTATAATGGCGGACATGTATTTCCGTGTGCACTGACACTTGGAACTTATGGAATCGTAAGAAAAAGGGAAGACCGAAAGCTGAGATTTTATTCTGTGAATTTTGAAAAAGCCGGGATCATTGCATCGAGTCTGGATGAACTGGTGCCGGAAAAAAAGGCGGGATGGACCAATTATCCTAAGGGAGTGATGTGGGCATTTGAAAAAAGAGGATATCACATACCTGCAGGAATGGATATTCTGATCTGTGGAAATATTCCGAATGGATCGGGACTGTCATCATCTGCATCTCTGGAAGTCCTTACAGGAATCATTCTGAGAGATACATTTGGGTTTGATGAAGTTTCCATGGTAGATATTGCCCTGATCGGTCAGGATTCTGAGAATAATTTTAACGGATGCAATTGTGGAATCATGGATCAGTTTGCAAGCGCTATGGGTAAGAAAGATCATGCGATCTTCCTGGATACCAATACCTTGCATTATGAATATGCTCCGGTTATTCTGAATGATGCAAAGATTGTAATTGCCAACAGCAAAGTAAAGCACAGTCTGGTGAATTCTGCGTATAACGACAGGCGAAATGAGTGTGAGACTGCACTGAAGGAACTGAAGGAAGTAACAGAGATTCAGACCCTTGGAGATCTTACAGAAGAGGAATTTGAGATTCATAAACAGGCGATTAAGGATCCGGTAAGAAGGAAACGTGCAAAGCATGCAGTGTATGAGAATCAGAGAACACTGCGGGCGGTAGAAGCACTTAAGAATCAGGACATAGAGTTGTTTGGACAGCTTATGAATGCATCACATACATCACTCAGAGATGACTATGAAGTTTCCTGTAAGGAGATTGATATTCTGGTTGATCTTGCGCAGGCAATGCCGCATGTATTAGGATCCAGAATTACAGGCGGCGGATTCGGCGGATGTACCGTCAGCATTGTAAAGAATGATACGGTAGAAAAGTTCGTGGATGAGATAGGAAAAGCCTATGAAGAAAAAGTCGGACACAAAGCAGAATTTTATGTCGTAGATATCGGCGATGGAGCAAAAGCAATCTAAAACATCGAAGAAAAGGGAGATCGAAACAATGTTATATGAAAATATTAAAAAACTGGTAACCTATGGAATCCAGACCGGATTGACTCCGGAATGCGAACGCATATACACGACGAACCTTCTGCTCGAATTATTTGGGGAAGAAGATTATGAAGATGTTGATATTGAGGAAACACAGATTGATCTTGAACCAGTACTCGCTGCACTGCTGGATGAAGCAGTGGAGAGAGGAATCATCGAGAACAGTATTGGATACCGTGATCTTTTTGACACAAAGATCATGAACTGTCTGGTGCCAAGACCTGCGCAGGTGCAGGAAACATTTGCAAAAAAATATGAAATTTCTCCGGAAGAAGCAACGAATTATTTTTATAAGTTGAGTCAGGACAGCGATTATATCCGCCGTTACCGAGTGAAAAAAGACATGAAATGGAAAGTAGATTCGGATTACGGCAAAATTGATATCACGATCAATCTCTCAAAACCGGAAAAAGATCCGAAAGCAATCGCTGCTGCAAGAAATGCAAAAGCAAGCAGCTATCCAAAATGTCTTCTGTGTATGGAAAATGAAGGATATGCGGGCAGACTGAATCATCCGGCAAGAGAAAATCACCGCATTATTCCGATTACGATCAATGACAGCAAATGGGGATTTCAGTATTCACCTTATGTATATTACAATGAGCATTGTATCGTGTTTAACGGGCAGCATGTTCCTATGAAGATTGAAGAAGCAACATTTGTGAAGCTCTTTGATTTTGTGAAAATGTTTCCGCACTATTTTCTGGGATCCAATGCCGATCTTCCGATTGTCGGTGGATCTATCTTAAGCCATGATCATTTTCAGGGAGGACATTATACCTTTGCGATGGCCGAGGCCTCGATGGAAAAGCAGGTGACGATTCCCGGATATGAAGATGTGGAAGCAGGAATTGTAAAATGGCCATTGTCTGTTTTGCGTATCAGAAGTAAAGATGAAAAACGTCTGATCAGTCTGGCGGACCATGTACTGAATACATGGAGGGGATACACGGATGAAGATGCATATATCTTCGCGGAGACAGACGGGGAACCACACAACACGATTACTCCGATTGCAAGGAAAAAGGGAGAGATGTATGAGCTGGATCTGACCCTTCGCAATAATATCACAACAGAAGAACATCCTCTGGGGGTTTATCATCCACATGCACAGTACCATAATATCAAAAAGGAAAATATCGGTCTGATCGAGGTTATGGGACTTGCAGTGCTGCCGGCAAGATTGAAAGAAGAACTGGAAATTCTGGCAGAGTATCTGGTAGAAAAGAAAGATATCAGAAGCAATGAAAAGATTGAAAAACATGCAGAGTGGGCAGAAGTATTTCTTCCGAAATATCCGAAGATCACAGAAGAAAATGTTATGGATATCCTGAAAGAAGAAGTTGGAATTACCTTTGTACATGTATTGGAGGATGCCGGAGTGTATAAGTGCACACCGGAGGGAAGAGAAGCGTTTATG
>JAEDLC010000014.1 GCA_016295505.1 Dorea sp. | reverse complement strand
GAGAGAGTGAATCCGACAACGGCGGAATTCATCAAGTATCTGTCGAATACGATGCTTGCGACGATGATCAGTTATTCGAATGAGATGGCAGGTGCCGCAGATCAGATCCGGGATGTGGAGATCGGACGGGCCTTTCATATTCTGCATAAGGATCGCCGCTGGGAGCAGAATATGATGTCTTCTTATGTGTATCCGGGATGCGGATACGGAGGATATTGTCTTCCGAAGGATACGCAGGCAATGTGGTACGCGGGAACACAGGCGGGTGCTGATATGCCGATCCTCCGGTCTGTGATCCGGACGAATCAGGATATGCCGGAACGGATCTGTGAGCGGATTTTGAAAGAAAGTGAACCGGGAGAGACGGTTGGAATTCTGGGGCTGGCCTTTAAGCCGTTTACCGACGATGTGCGGGATACACCGGCCGCCAGAATTATTGCATGTCTTAAGAGGCGGGGTGTGACCTCTGTTATGGCATATGATCCACTGGCAGAAGAGGAATTTTTAAAGCACTATCCGGAACTTCAGGTCACCTGTCCCGGAAGTCTGGATGCAATGCTTGAGAACTGTGACAGACTGGCGATCGTGACGGCCTGGCCGGAATTCGAGGCCTTAAGCGGCAGAGAGAATGTATGGGATTTCCGGTATATGCGGTAGGTATGGGAGGAAGCAGAGATGCTGATATATGGAGAAGAAAAACAGGTTTCCCGATTTTTAAAATTCGGGGAAACAAATATGCAGATTCGCGATGTGCTGAGCCGGGAGCATCGGATCCTGTCAGGAATAGATAAACTGAAAAAGCTGTCGGATCCGCAGACTGAGATTCTGGTTCTGGATACGACGGATATGAGTGCTTTACGTTTCCTTTACCAAAAGGGATGGCAACAAGTCTGTTTTCCGGTATGTGATGGAATCCTTTCTGTGAGTGATCCGGATGCGGACCATGTATTGGAAGAGACGCTTCGTCACAATACCAACTGGAGATGGCACAAAGAAGCCAACCGTTTCCGTATGCTGAGATCCTATCTTCTTCGAAGACCGGTGATAGATGCGCTGCCGAGCCACATTCAGCTGGAACATACCTCCTACTGCAATGCCAGGTGTATCATGTGCGGACATGCGATCTATGGGAACCGGGGAGCGCAGCATATATCGGAGCAGATGATAGATCGGATCACCTCTCTGCTGCCGTCCTGTGAGCTTATGGTCCTTCATGGATATGGAGAACCATTGATGACGAAGAATCTGGATGCGCTGCTGGAGTTATACCGAAAGTATGAGATTGAAGTAACGACGAATACGAATCTTTCTTATCTTCCGCAGAATATCCTGGAGCATCTGATTCCTGTAACGAAGCACCTGCGGATCTCCTGTGATGCCGTGACGAAGGAGATCTATGAAGGAATCCGACCGGGACTTTCCTTTGAAACATTTCTTGAGAACCTGAACCGGCTTCAGAAATATGCACCGGAGATCGAACTGATGATGGAAGTCGTGATCATGCGTCAGAATGTTACACAGATTCCGCAGATGGTTCGGTTTGCATGGGAGCATGGATTTTCCCAGATCAGCCTGAATCGCCTGGGAAGTCATCCGGTTCTGAATAATGAAAAGGATTGCCTGACTTATTATCCGCATCTGACCAGCCATTATCTCAGGGAGGGGATTGAGCTTGGGAGAAAGCTTGGAATCCGTGTATATTATCCGGTGGAATGGCTTCAGGAAGAAGACGCAGAAGTCATGGAAGAGGAAAAAAAGAGAGCAGATGCGCTGCCATTTCAGATGGAGCCGCTGTTCTGCGCAGAAGATCAGAAGATGATGATTCACAATGCAGTGCTTCTTAGCAGTGATGATGCTTCGCTGGTTCCGGGAAAATATGAGTGTACAGGCATGTGCGATTCTCTGCTTGGGCGTACGAACCTGGATCTGGAGGGAAATGTGTATGCATGTTGTATGAATACACTGCAAAAGGTGGGAAATCTCTTCGAGATGGATGACAGTGAATTTTACAATGCACCGGCATTGATAAGGATGAGAGAACAGTTTTACCGCGGTGAAGTTCCGGCTTATTGTGACCAGTGTTCTTATGTAATGAACCATACACTGGCGCTTGCAGATGTAAAGAGAAAGGATATGTGATATGAGTGATGAATTGATACTGGTAAATATGAAGGATGAAGAGACTGGTCATCAGGAGAAAATGGAAGCTCATAGAACTGCGAGTCTGCATCGCGCATTTTCTGTGTTTTTATATAAAGTAGTGAACAAAAAGGTATATATGCTTTTGCAGAAGCGTGCAGAAGGCAAGTACCATTCCGGCGGTCTGTGGACGAA
This sequence comes from Dorea sp., assembly GCA_016295505.1. Classification (GTDB taxonomy): domain Bacteria; phylum Bacillota; class Clostridia; order Lachnospirales; family Lachnospiraceae; genus Dorea_A. The sequence goes on along the minus strand of JAEDLC010000014.1, from coordinate 23,972 downwards.
CGCCTGCTGCTCTCACCCAAGAAGAGGGGAGACACTGGAAGAAGCAGTGCCGCGACGGATGGTGGAAGAACTGGGAATCCGGACGGAAGTAAAGGAAGTATTTTCCTTTACCTATTATCACAGGTTTTCGGATACCTGCGCAGAATTTGAGTATGACCATGTGTTTGTCGGAAGATGGGAAGATGAGGTCACACCGGATCCGCAGGAGATCTCGGAGACGGTATGGGTAGAACTATCCCGTCTGGAACAGCAGATGATGGATGCTCCGGATACATTTACGCCGTGGTTTATGATCGCTGCACCAAAGGTAAATGCAGTCATCCGTGAGGAGGTTTCCGTATGAAGATGCTGAGTGAATGGAATCAGCTGTTCCGTGTGGGAGAATGGTACGATTCAAAGGTACCGATGCTGATGCTCCCGGTGTTATATGCCACGATAGCTTCACAGGAAATCTATGCGGCAGACCGACTTAAGATGGTGCTTCTGCTGATTGTATTTGACAGTGTTTTTCTGGCATTTGGATATCTGATCAATGATTATGCGGATATGGAAGTGGATCAGAAAGCAGGAAAAAAGAAGATCATGCATCGCCTGCCGAAACATGTGCCGTTTCTGCTGGTTGTGGGTTCCGTGGTTCTCGGGTGTCTTCCGGTTCTGCTCGTTTCACATGGATGGAAGACGATACTGGTGCTGGCCGTGATCTATTTTTTTGGCGGATCTTATTCTGCGCCGCCGTTACGTTTTAAAGAGCGGGGAGTACTCGGGCTTCTGGTATCATCGACGGCGCAGAGGTGTTTTCCGCTTCTGTTGATTCCGGTGTTGCTGGATATGCCGGTCGATATAGGATATGTGCTGTGGATGCTGTTAAGTTTCTGTGTGGGAATCCGGTACATACTGGTACATCAGTATATCGATGCAGAAAACGACCGCAGGGCAGGTGTGGAGACATTTGCACTGGAGCATCAGCCACAGGTGGCTGTATTGATCCAGTGGTCATTTGTGGCAGAACTGCTGATCATTGCAGTCCTGCTGATGCCGGTCTGCAGACTTCATCGATGGACGATCGTGTTTCTGGCAGGTTATGCCATCCTCTCCCTGATTCGCTGGAGAGGATGCAGGATGGTATATGGACACGGCGGATTGTATTCTTTTGATCAGGTTCCGCTGGAGGATTTTTATAATCATTACCTGCCGCTTATATTTATTATCCTGCTGATGCAGCAGAATCCGTGGTGGACGGTCCTGCTTGCAGCCTGGATACTGATTCTGCTGCGTCCGGCAGTCAGACATCTGGAATTCCCGGTGAAGATACTGACGGATCAACGAAAAGGAAAGAGTGAGGAGAGGAAATATGAAAGATAATCTGTTTAGTGCAGTCTATGAGGTGGAGAAGATCCTGTTTGGTGACAGTGATAAAAGCAGCATGCGAAGGGAAGTCCGGCAGTGTATTCTGGAACACAGAGTGCCGGAAGGCCCGAAGTATCTGATGATGAAGATTACCAACAGATGTAATTCCAATTGTGCATACTGTTCCCATGCGTATTCGAATCAGGAGGAAGAAAAGAGTGACATCAGCCTGGATCTGATTAAAAAGACGATCCGGGAGGCAGGAGATATGCACGTAACAGCGGCATCCATCAATGGAGGAGAGCCGCTGGTGCGCCAGGATATCGATGAGATCATCCGTGCTCTGATCGCGGAGCATATTACGCCGGTTCTGATGACAAACGGGCTGTTGCTTCCGAAACGCTGGGATGAGCTGGGTGCGGCAGGACTTCGTTATATTATCATGTCTTTTGATTCTCTGGATCCGGAGACATATAACAAGCAGCGAGGTGCGGATTTTCAGGATGCTATGGCGGGAATCGATGCTGCAGTGGCGCTGAAGGAAAAGTATGGAGACGCGCATATTCATGTAACGACCGTACTTACGAAGAACAACGCAAAAGAACTGCCCGGATTCATCGAGTATATGACGAGTCGTGGAATCTATGTGCAGATCAGCCCATATCATCATTTCAATCCGTCGGTTCCAAACGAACTGCGTATTACGGATCCGGAGGAGATATTTACTCTGACGGGCACTTTATTAAAAATGAAACGAGAAGGAATGCTGATCGCCAATTCGGAAGGATTTATCGCACACCTTCCCGACTTTTTCCTGAAGGATCAGAGGGTTCCTTCTGATTATCGCTGTCTGATCGGATATACGAACGTCTTTGTCGATGCGTACATGAATGTACACTGCTGCTGGGACGGATGCTTCAAACCGATCGGTAATCTGCAGGAACGTTCTCTGAAGGAGATTTGGAACAGTGAGGAATACCAGGAGGCGAGGGAACAGATGATGAACTGTGACTGCAGCGGCTGCTGGTATCTGTGTACCGGAGAAGTGACGATGTTTTTATTAGACCAGGAGATGTAACATGGAACAGAGATTAAACCTTTCAATTGTGATTCCGACAAACGGCAGAACGAATCTGGTGGAACGGCTGCTCCAGAGCCTGGTTCCGGAGAGACAGTCTTACCCATATGGAGAGACCGAAGTTCTGGTCGTAAACAGTGGCAAGGCAGAAGATGCCACACGGATAGAAGAACTTTGTGAAACTTATCAGGCGATATTCATTCCGGGAGAAAACAGTGTCCGGAAAAAGAGGAATCTGGGAATCGAAAAGGCACAGTATGAAGTAGTACTGTTTCTGGATTCTGATGTTGCGGCCGAAGAGGGACTGCTGAGATACCACGCAGAAGGATTCCTGAATGCCACAGAGAAAAATCTCGGAGGCGTCTTCGGCCTTACCCGATTTGTCGGAAGAAAGACATGGTGGTGGAAGGTCGTAGAACAGACCACTTATCTGGATTCGTTTTCTTTTGCGGAGCGGTTCCCCTATAATTCCTGGACGATTGGGAATAATGTATCGTTTTACAGACGGGTGCTGCTTGAAGTCGGAATGTTTGAAGTGAATTTTCCATTTCCGCTGGGCGGGGATGACCTTGATATGACCTATCGGATCACCAAATCCGGATATCTGATCAAGTCCTGTCCGCAGGCGGTTACGCTGCATTCAACTGAGACCTGGAATCACCCGAAGGCAATCTATGACCGTACCCATCGCTGGGGAAGTATGGATTACTTCCTGAGTCAGAGACATCCGGAGATCTTTGTAGACTGTATACCAAAGAGCGGAGTGTTGTTTACCGCTTCGTTTCTGGCAGGTGGGATCCTGTCTGCGGGATTTCGAAGCCTTGAACCGCTGCTTTGTGTATTGATCTGGCTTGCGCTGCATGTGATAACCGTGTATGTCTATGATTGTGTTCACAAGGAGGGCGGACATCCGCTGTATTATGCTATGGGCAAGATGATCCGTACCTTTTACAGACTTTATTATCAGATTGCAGGTTTCAAAAATCATGATATCCGGTGTCTGCATAAGGAGATGTCATTCTCACTGGAGCAGACCAAGTATATGCAGCGGCGTGAGATTGCAATGTTTTCCATCTACCTGATCACATTCGCAGTCATGCTGCTGGGCGTATGTATCCGACGGTTGATATAAAGGAGCAGATATGGACGGTATTAGTATAGTGATCATTTCGCGCGGACGCGAAAAATTATTGGATGAGCTTCTGCAGTCAGTACAAAAGGCACAGGAGCAGGTGGATTTTCCGACAGAGATCATCCTGGTGGACAGCAGTCTTGGAGACAGCATAGAGAATGTGCGTGCACTCAGTGAAAAATATCATACAAAGTATTTTTATCAGGACATCACAGTGTCTGCAAAAAGAAATTATGGAGCGAAGAAGTGTCAGTATGAGGTCATACTGTTTCTGGATTCAGACTGTCTGGCAACTCCGGAGATACTGAAGCATTATGCAGAAATATACAGGGAATATCCCGAGGCCGGAGGCGCAGCCGGCCCGTTGGAATTTGTCGGAGAGGATACCTGGTTCTGGAAGGTGGTAGAAAAAACACCTTATACCATATTCTTTTCCTCGCCGAAGTGGGGGAAGACGCTGACCTGGTCCCCGACGGCTAATTTTTCGGTAAAGAAGGATGCATTCCTGTCTGTCGGAGGGTTTGATGAGTCATTTCCAAAGAACCCGGGAGGCGAAGATGTGGATATGGGACTTCGGCTCTCAAAGGCAGGGTATACACTGTACAGTGTCCCGGAGGCGCTTGTGTATCACAGCAAATCCACCTGGAGCCCGGTAAAATCCATGTTCCGCAGAGTCTTCCATTATGGAGCCGGAGATCTGTATCTTCTGGAACGGTATCCGCAGATGGGATGCTGTTGTATGCCGAGGAGGATATTGATGATTTTGTACGGAATCCTGCTGTATCTGATATTGGGATGTATGGTAAATCCGTGGTTTTTTGCCGGAGTTGTGGTTATTCCACTGTGGGAAATGGGAATGACAAGTCTGTGTGTCAATCATCTTATGAAATACAAAGGAACCACTTTTGGAAAACAGTTTGTTGTACAGGCACTGCTTCTGTGGAATGAAGCGGGTTTTTTGTGGGAGTGTATCCGGAAAAGGGAGTTTTCCAGTATGGGGAAACAGATCATTTATTTTAAACCACAGATGGACGGAACCTGTTATCAGAATGTGGTTACTGCTGTGATATACAGCCTGTTTCTGTTGATAACTTATATACTTGTAATGTTAGGAGTCTGATCGAATGATGAAAAGAGCAATTGAGGCGATACATAAGGGATATTTTGATCTGCCGTTTTATACAGAGCACTGTAAAAAGAGTGGGGTAAATCTGACAGAAGTACGTACGGAAGAACAATTTCTTAAAATTCCATTTACGGTAAAAGAAGACCTGCGGAATTCATCTGCATACAGCAGAACCAGAACGGCACCTGAGGAGATCTATGGACTGTATTCCAGCAACGGAACAACCGGGAAAAAAACATTCTATGTCCACAGCCAACTGGATCATAGGAAACAGGCAGAATATGTCCGGACCTTTTATTCCGCGCTGGGAATGAAAGCGGGAGGTCTGGGTGCTGTATTTGGGCCGATCGGAAGTCCGGTGATGGGACATTGTATGATATGGCAGTTTCATGCGATGAGGATGGGGATGACACTTTGCCCGCAGCCGTCTCCGGAGAATATCATAGATGTGATCCAGAGTCTTCCGGTGACAGACATTGCAACGCTTCCACAGGTAGCTTCTTTTCTGGCGGCAAGTCCCGAGTGGAGGGAGATTGCCGCGAAGTCTTCTGTAGAACGTCTGATTCTGGGCGGAGATTTTCTCTCAGAAGCCAGACGGAAGCTGCTGGAAGAGACATGGGATGCTAAAGTCTACAATTCCTTTGGAATGAGTGAGGTGTTTGGTCCGATTGGCAATGAATGCATGGAACAGAACGGTTTCCACTATTTTGATCAGGATCTTTATATCGAAGTGGTGTCTCCGGAGACGGGAGAACCGGTAGAGCCGGGAAAGGTCGGCATCGGTGTGTATACAACTCTCTGGGACAAGGGGTTCCCACTGCTTCGTTACTGGTCCGGAGATCTGCTTCGGATCATGCAGGAACCATGTCCGTGCGGCAGCAGGCTTCCACGGTTTGAATATTTTGGAAGGATGGATGACTGTGTACAATTGCCGGACGGGACATGGATCTCTCCGAAACAGGTGGAAGAGATTACACTGCCGGCAGGCCTTGTACATTGCCAGGTACAGCTTCATGAAGATGGAAGAGTATGTCTGATATATGATGAAGCGGGCGTTTCGCCGACAGAAGAGTTATTGTGCCAGCTGAAAGAACTGTTGTCCTGCGATACTGTTTCTGCCCGACCGATGCTGTTGGAGCACATGAATCTGCGGGGACTGAAGCCAAAGTATCTTGTAGAAGCAGATAAACCGGTACAAAACAGCGGAGGGATGTTCTTATAATATTTTCCATGCGCAGTAGATCTGTGAGGGAGGAGAAAGAATGAAACGATACGAAATACTTGCTCCGGCAGGAAACTTAGAGGATCTGAAACTGATGATCCGGGAGGGCGCAGATGCCATCTATATCGGGCTTGAGGGATACAGTTCCCGTCCGGACAGCGCGGACTTTAACCTGGAACAGATTCAGGAGGCAGTGACACTCTGTCATGAAAAAGGCGTTCTGTTATATGTTGCAATCAATGCAAATGTGGGGCAGGATCAGATGGAACGTCTGATTGGGCAGATCTTTGAATTAGACCGGTTGGGTGTGGATGCAGTGATATTCTCGGAATTCGGTCTGGTTCAGTATTTTTCGGGACGACTCAAACATGCCCACATGCATGCGAGTACACTGATGGGGGTCTACAACATAGAGACAGTCAGACTTTTGAAAGAGTTAGGCGTGACCCGCATCATCTTTTATGCCAATCTGTATTTTGAAGAAATGGCCGGGATCATCAGTGCGGAACCGGATCTGGAATATGAACTGGTTGCGGAAGGCGGTACCTGCTTTAATGATATCAGGCAGTGCAGGATTCCGCACGGGGTTCAGAATGGAGAGCACATCCTTTTCTGTAGAAAACCTTTCGTACTGCAGGAAGATGGGAAAGTGACCGGTGAGGCAAAGCCGATCTCGGAGCCTCCGACACGTACTGCGGAAGTGGCGGGACTGTTTCTGGCGATCGGAATCTATTCTTATAAGATTGAAGGGCGGACGGTACCGGGAAAACTCAGAGTGCCGATGGTACATGCTCTGAAAGAAAATCTTGAAAAATATCAGAAGGAAGAGAGCGTGGATGCTTATCTGCATTTCTTTACCCGTGGAAACAGGGGGTGGAATCAATGATTATTTCGCTGGAAACATATGATGAGAATACGGTGGCCAAAATTGGTGCCAATATAGAGATTGATGGTGTCGTTCTGGGAGATATGTACTGTAATTACCGGATGTTCCCCGGAGGAAGTGCAGAGCTGGAAGACCGGATGAGACAGTTGAAAGAAAGCGGGAAAAAGGTCTATTACCAGACCCCGTGTTATCTGACGGATACGGTGTTCGATCAGGTGGTTCAGCATATCTGTTACTGGAATCATCAGGGCCTGCTTGATGGAGTATTTCTTCAGGATATCGGACTTCTGCGCAGGCTTGGCAAGCTGGATACCGGGCTTTTGCTTGTATGGAGTTATATGGGGATAGCCAGAAATCGTGCAGTGAATCTGTTGCACTATCAGTTCCTTGAATCACTGGCGCCGGTAGTGATTGCGACGGATCAGCCAAGACATTGCCGGCTTCTGCGGGAGCAGGGAATCGATGCGATGCTGATGTATGGAAGAATTACGTACGCAACGGTAAACCGGCTCTGTTATTATACTTATGAGAACAATCTGTATGGAACAGACTGCAGACGGGCCTGTCTTGACGGAAAGCAGCACATGGTAAATGAAAAGTTCAGTCTGGATATGTCTGTGGATGGATATATGCTGGGAAAGAAGTATGTCTATGTGGAATCAGAAGAATCCCCGGATCTTCTGTATGCACAGAATTATGACGTATGTCTGGAACAGATGCACAGACTGAAGGAAAGAGAGCAGAGATGAAAATATCAGTAGTAATTCCGGTTTATAATGAAGAAAAACATATCACAGCATGTATAGATGCGTTGGTTCACAATACGCGCAAGCCAGATGAGATCCTGCTTGCAGACGGGGGATCTTCAGATCGCACCCGTATGCTGGCCTCCAGATTTCCGGAGGTGACGATACTGGAAAATCCGAAAAAGACGGCAGCTGCGGGAAGAAATGTCGGAATCAGACGTGCAAAAGGAGATATCATTGCATTTACAGACGGAGACTGCATCGTTGAGAAAAACTGGCTGGAAGAGATAGAAAAAGCATTTGTAAAATACGAGCTGGACGGTCTGGGAGGAAAAGTGACAACGGCTCCTTTTGAGAATAAATATGAGGAATACTGGGGAACACTTGCCTGGAGACTGATCATGAGTTTTGGGGATGAGGCTTATCAGGTAAAAGAAAAAAAACTGAATGATGCATTTGTCACGGCAAACTGTGCCTATACCAGAAAGCTTCTGAAGCAGATCAAAGGGTTTGACCTGTGGTTTGCCAATAATGCGGAAGATGTGGATCTGTGCTGGCGTGCACTGGAACAGCAAGCGAAGCTGATGTATATTCCGTCGGTTGTTATCCGGGCACACAGTGTCAATACGCTTAACGGAATCCGGAAAAAAAGCTTCCGAAACGGGGTGTCAAGCAGTAAATTGCAGAAACGGTACGGATCCTGGTTTAACTATGATCTGAACATATACAAAATGTGGATACAGAATTTCCGTGGTCTGTTCACGAAGAAGCCGAATGCAAGGCTGAATCTGACGGAGCTGACCTGGCATCTGCTCGGGAAATATTATGGAAGCATCAAGGCACATGTGATCAATATATAGGCGGCAGCCTGTTTTGGTAAGAATTGCAACGTGATGTGTATGCACTTGAATGGGACAGAGATATGAATTATGATATAATTATTATAGGTGCCGGGCCTGCAGGACTTGCATGTGGACTTACGCTTGCGCGGGCAGGAAAAAAATGCCTGATTCTGGAACGGCGAAGAGAGTTGACCGGGAAAGTCTGCGGAGACGGACTGTCAAGCCACTGTATGCAGGTACTGAAGAACATCAATATTCAGGAAAAGGACCTGATATCCCTTGGCGGGAAAAAAATATATCGTAATGTTACTTCCAACTTTGGAGAGATAGAGGAGAGGCGCTATTGCCGAAATGAAGGATATGAAGATTATGCCTATGGATTATCCAGAGATGTATTCGATGGGTATCTTCTGCGGCTTGCAAGGGAGGCCGGATGTGAGGTAATGACGGACAGGACGGTCTTATCTGTAAGAAAGAACGGATCCGGTTATCTGGTGGATGGAAGTCTTACGGCAGACCGGGTTGTCCTTGCCTGTGGGGCAATCGGAGGGCAGAAGCTTGGTGTTGCAAAACCGGATGATGTGCCGGTGGGAATGTCGGCCAGAGTATATGGGGATTGTCGCCTTCCTTCGGATACCTTTTATTTCAAATATGACTGGCAGTATGGAGAAGGCTATGCCTGGCTCTTTCCGGTGGGAGAACGTCTGTGGAACTACGGAGTGTGGAGTGCAGACCGCCGGGAAGAGGTGAAGCGGTTATTTGCGGAGTTTGAAGAGCAGATGAAAAAGACTTATTTTTCAGACTGCAGCTATGAGAGGAAGCCGAAAGGAGCGGTGATCGGTGCGACCCGGCATATGCCGACGGATGGAACGAAGATTCCACGGATCGGAGACTGTGCATATATTTCGTGTTTCGAAAGTGGGGAAGGAATCTCCTACGCTATAGAAAGCGGGCGTCTTCAGGCAGAAGCAATCCTCCACGACCGGGATCCGGAAAAGGTACCTGTTCCTGAGAAAAATGCATATGCAAATGAGGTGAAAAAGTGCCATTTAAAATCGTTCGAAATGATATTGTAAATATGGAAGTGGACGCAATTGTGAACACGGCCAATGATCATCCGACCGTAGGAACAGGCTGTGATTATGCGGTATATAAAGCTGCGGGATATGAACAGCTTCTGGAATGCAGGAAAAAGATTGGTTATGTAAAAGAAGGGGAAGCATTTCTGACTCCGGGCTTCCGGCTTCCGGCAAAGTATATTATCCATGCGGTCAGTCCCCTTTATCGGGGTGGATTTCTGGGAGAAGAACGCAAACTCAGATCCTGTTACCGGAACAGTCTGCGGATTGCGGCAGAGAATCAGATTCGCTCAATTGCATTTCCGCTGATCTCAACCGGTGGATTCGGCTATCCGAAAGAAGAGGGAATGCGGATTGCTGTCGATGAGATCCATTCATTTCTGCTTCATCAGGAAATGATGATCTATCTGGTTGTATTCGATGGAAAGGCAACCGGACTTGGAAAGCAGATCTGTCCGGATCTGGAAACCTACATTGACCGGAATTATGTGCAGAAAAAGCGGGAAGAGGAATATGTATATCCTTCCTTCCCGGGAAATATGTATCCTGCGGCAAGACAAAGGGCGGCAAGAGCTGCAGAGGTTGAGAGCGGAGGACTGATCCGGGAATCCGTTGATGAATATACCTTCAGTGAAGCACATGAAAGCGCACTGGAAGAACGGATGAAGCATCTGACGGATACATTTTCGCAGTATCTTCTGTACCTGATTAAATCCAAAGGAATGACGAATGCAGAAGTCTATAAACGTGCTATTGTGGACAAAAAAACGTTCTCAAAGATTAAGAACAATCCGAATGCGCACCCGCAGAAAATGACAGCGATGTGTCTGTGTATCGGAGCAAAGCTCAATATGGATGAAACAAGAGATCTTCTTGCCAGGGCAGGATATGCATTATCGCCCTGTGATAAGACGGATGTGATCTTCTCCTATTTTATTGAAAATCAGATCTATGACATGATTGAACTGGATATACAGCTGGAGGAACATGGACTTCCCTGTCTGATTTCATAGTTTAACGCATGATGATGTTTTTAAGGTCGCCTGTGTGGCGACTTTATTTTTTTCTGTGTATGTTATGATTCTGACATCAGATAGGAAAACAGTATTTCAGAAGGGAGTCATACATATGAAAAAAGGATTAACAGAATTAGTATTTGTATTAGACAGGAGCGGATCAATGAGTGGTCTGGAAAGTGACACGATCGGAGGATTCAATTCTCTGATTGATAAGCAGAAAAAGGAAGAAGGAGAGGCTGTTATTTCTGCTGTATTATTCGATGATACGACAGAAGTATTATATGACAGAGTGCCGCTTGACAAAATAGAACCAATGAATGACAGACAATATTATGTGCGGGGATGCACAGCGCTTCTGGATGCAGTCGGAGGAGCGATCCATCATATTGGAAATGTTCACAAATATGCGAGAGAAGAAGATCGCCCGGAAAAAACATTATTTATTATTACAACAGATGGTATGGAAAATGCAAGTCGAAGATATACCTATGAGAAAGTAAAGCATATGTTAGAGCGTCAGAAAGCAAAGTATGGCTGGGAATTTCTGTTTCTTGGAGCCAATATTGATGCAATTGCTGTCGCAGGCAGGTTTGGAATACAGGCGAATCGAGCAGTCAAGTATGAGTGTGACAGAGAGGGAACTCAGTTAAACTATGAGGTGCTCAGTAAAGCGGTATCCAGGATGCGCTCCTGTGCAGCAACGACAGCTGCCATGGCGTTTGAAGAGAATGACAGATGGGCAGATGAGATACGGGAGGATTATGCACTGCGTCATCAGAAAAAGGAATAGAATTGTTAAAGATAGTTTGTGCTGGCATTATAATTTTGCCAGCACAGTTTTTCTCATGGTAATGTAGCAGGCCAGTCCTCCGATAAAGCTGGAGATTGGTTCTGCGAGAAATACTCCGACGACACCAAGACCTGCAATATGTGGGAGTATGAAGGTAAGCGGTGCTACGATGATCGCCTTTCGCAATATGGAAAAGAATACGGCCTGTTTGGCCTTATTGAGTGCTTTGAATACACATTGTCCGGTAAATTGAAAAGCCATCATAAAGAATCCGAAGAAATATATATGCAGTGACGGAACCGCCTTTTCAATGAGTAACGCATCATGATTAAAGATTCTGATAAACAATTCGGGAAAAGCGGATATCATTCCCCAGATAGACAGAGTATATCCAAAACAGGTAATAGTCATGAAGCGGATTGCTTTTTTCATCAGATCTGTCTGCCCGGCACCGTAATTATAGCTGATGACAGGGGAAGACCCTTCGGCAAGAGACATGACAGGAGTCTGTGCAATTTCGCGAATCGAATTGATTACCGTCATGACACTGATATAGATGTCGCCTCCGAAGATCTGAAGCATGGAATTGCATGCAACCTGCACCAGTCCATTGGTGAAGGACATGACGAAAGAAGAAGTTCCCAGTTTTGTAATCTCACAGATGCAGGTAAAGTCCGGATGGAATTCATGAAAAGTTAACTTCAGTTCTGTCTGCGCCCCGGTCAGAAACCGGAGCACCCATAGGGCGGAAAAAAGCTGAGAGATAATCGTAGCGAGAGCCGCACCTTTTACACCCAGATGCAGTAAAAAGATAAAGACCGGGTCGAGGATAATATTGCTGATCGCACCGAGTGTTACTGTCTTCATACCGATTTTGGCAAAACCCTGACAGTTGATATATGGGTTGAGGCCCAGAGCGGTCATGACAAAAACTGTCCCCAGAAGGTAGATCACCATATAGCCGGCGGCATATGGATAAGTAGTATCACTTGCACCAAACAGATAGAGAATGGGTTTGTGGAACAGAATTCCCAGAACTGTAATCATGATTCCGGTAAGTATCAGCATAAAGTATGCATGATTCATTATTTTCTGGGCTCCTTTTGTGTCTCGTTTTCCTCTCGCGATGGAACACAGTGGAGCACCGCCCTGTCCAAACAGATTGGCAAATGCAGTTACCATGGTAATAACCGGAAAACACAGACCGAGCCCGGCAAGAGCAACGGTGCCTTCGCCCGGAAGTTTTCCGATATAGATACGGTCAATAATATTGTAAAGCAGGTTTAGGATCTGAGCGACCAGCATTGGGGCAACTACAGAAAGGATATTGTGCCTGACATTGCTGCCACCAAAGTCTATTTGTTGAGAATTCATACTGATTTCGTCCTTTCTATCGATGCCTTTTATTGTATCACAAAAACTGTCCACATGTGTTATACTAAGAAAAAATGTGTAAGTAATGTGTAAACAGGAGTACGATATGGCTAAAGGAGCAAATCAGAAATTTAAATTATATTATCTGGCGAAAATCATGACGGAAAAGACAGATGAGGAGCATTACATTACGATGCCGGAGATTATAGATAGTCTTGAAAACTATGGGGTGACAGCCGGACGAAAGAGTATCTATAATGATCTGAAAGATCTGGAAAAACTGGGAATTGAAGTGGAGGGAGAGCCGGTCGGCAACCGCTATCATTATCATGTGGTGGATCGTCAGTTTGAGCTTCCGGAACTGAAGCTGCTGGTGGATGCGATTCAGTCTTCGAAGTTCATTACTGCAAGAAAATCCAATGAACTGATCAAAAAGCTGGAGACGCTGGTCAGCAGATTCGATGCGGCAAAGCTGCAGCGGCAGGTATTCGTATCCGGTCGTATCAAGACCATGAATGAGAGTATCTATTACAATGTGGATGAGATTCATAATGCAATTGCGGAAAACAGAAAGATTCGTTTTCAATATTTTCAGTGGAATGTAAAAAAAGAAATGGAACTTCGGCATGGAGGAGCTTATTATCATATCAGTCCATGGGGGCTGTCCTGGGATAATGAGAACTATTACCTGATCGGTTATGATTCTGATGCAGGCATGATCAAACATTACCGGGTGGATAAGATGCTTCATATACGGATGTCGAAGGAAATGAGGGAAGGAAAGGAACTCTTTCAGAAGCTTGATATGGCGGCTTATGCGAAGAAGAGTTTTGGAATGTATGGAGGAAAGGAAGAACGTGTCAGACTTCTGGTAAAAAACAGTTTTGCGGGAGTTATGATTGACCGGTTTGGTAAGGATATAATGATGATTCCTGCAGACGAAGAGCATTTTACAGTAAATGTGGATGTGCAGGTGAGCAGTCAGTTCCTGAGCTGGGTATTCGCACTGGGAGATGGAGTGAAGATCATCGGACCGGAACATGTGGCGGAGAGAATGAAGACGGAACTTGGCAGGATGCTTGAGCAATACAGTGAATAATGATGAGGAGAAGGGAAATGGAAAAAAAGGTTTTGGTTGTAATACCGGTACAGGAAAGACATAAAGAAAAACTGGAGAAAGCAGGAAAAGGATGCAGATTTATCTATTCTTCACCAACGGAGGTGGAAGAGTCTGTGATTGCCGATGCAGAGTTCATCATCGGCAATGTTCCGGCAGAAAAAATCAGGGCATCGAATCGACTGGAGTTTTTGCAGTTGAACTCTGCAGGAGCGGATCCATATGTAATACCTGGGATCTTAAGTGACGGAACTATTTTGACGAATGCAACCGGAGCATACAGTAAAGCTGTTGCGGAGCATATGTTTGGTATGATGTTCATGTTACAGAAAAAGCTGCATCTTTACCGGGATGCACAGGCGAGAACTGAATGGACAGATGAGGGAACGGTAGTATCTATTACAGATGCAACGGTGCTGGTTGTCGGCCTGGGGGATATCGGACTTCATTTTGCTCGTATGGCAAAAGCACTGGGAGCTTATACACTTGGCATAAAACGCAGAAAATGTGAATGTCCAGACGGAGTGGATGAATTATATACGACGGAGCAGCTGGATGAAGTATTGCCGAGAGCAGATGTAATTGTTTCATTTTTGCCGGGAACAAAGGAGACGCATCACATTTATACAAAAGAAAGGTTTGCGTTGATGAAAAAGCAGGCAATCTTTTTGAATGGAGGAAGAGGAAGCGCCGTTGACACGGATTTATTATATGAAGTTCTTAAGAATCATCAGATCATGGCGGCAGGGATTGATGTAACGGATCCGGAACCTCTTCCTGCAGAACATCCGCTGTGGAAACAGGACAATGTGATGATCACACCTCATATTTCCGGACAGTATCATCTTCCGGAGACATTTGAACGGATTGTTGATATTGCGGCTGAGAATCTGGAAGCATACCTGAATGGCCGATCACTTAGGAATGTCGTTGATTTTGCGACCGGATATAAGAAATAATGATCATAAAATGTGTCTTGTTGCTAATATGACAAATGTTCAGAGGAAAGGAAGGCGTGCAATGAATCAGGCCGAAAGAAGAGACCGGGGGATGGCATACATCTCAGATGAACAGATTATGGAAGAGCAGAAAGCCTGCAGAAAAATTCTGCAGAGATTAAATACGGCAGATTGTTCTGATTTTGAAGGAATTGCGGAAATTGTAAAGGAACTGCTGGGGAAATCGGAAAATGCATTTATCAATCCGCCTTTTCACTGCGATTATGGATTTCATATCGAGGTTGGAAAGAATTTCTATGCGAACTATAACTGCACGATCTTAGATGTTGCGAGGGTAAAGATCGGAGATAACTGCCAGCTGGCACCGAATGTTGCAATCTATACGGCTGGGCATCCGGTGCATCCGGTATCCAGGAATTCCATGTACGAATATGGAATTGAAGTTACGATCGGAGATAATGTATGGATCGGAGGAAGCACTGTGATCCTTCCGGGAGTACATATCGGGAGCAATACGGTGATCGGAGCCGGAAGTGTAGTGACCAGAGATATTCCGGACTGGGTGGTGGCAGCAGGTAATCCATGCAGGGTGATTCGGAGTATTAAAGAAGAAGATAAAGAATATTATTACCGGGACAGAAAATTCGACGAAGAAGCCTGGAATGTCATCAAAGGTCTGGAAGAATAAAGTTGTAGAAAATACTTTCGCATCCGATGACGGGAAAACTCCGACTCTACTGACAGTATGGTGCATTTTTTAGAAAGATATGCCATAATTAACATATAACAGAGGAGGGAGGTCACGGCGATGATTGATGTGAAAAAAGTCGGACTGTTTATTGCCGAATGCAGAAAGTCTAAAAACTGGACGCAGAAGCAGCTTGGTGAAAAATTAGGGGTAACGGATCGTGCTGTTTCAAAATGGGAAACGGGGCGTTCTTTGCCGGATATATGTCTGATAGAAGATATCTGCAAATTATTTGATCTGCAGGTGAGTGAACTCCTCGCGGGAAGAAAAATAGAAGAAGAAGATTACAAAAAAGAAACGGAGCAGATGTTAATTCGGACGATCGGAGAAAATCAATTGTACGGATTTCAGGTCGTTCTTCACTTGTTGGAAATCAGTGCACTTCTGGCATTTTATGTTCCTTTTTTCCTTGCTCAGGGAGGGATCCCGAATATGACGGTGGAGAATGTTTTTTGCTGGCTTGCCGTGGTTCTTTTAATGGGTTGTACGATTTATCTGGATGCAAAGCTTCCGGCTAGAAGATATCGTTCCTCGAATATCTGGATTGAAGCATTGAATGCAGGTATAGCATTTCTTATTATGGTGTTTTACGTTTTTTATATTAATGATATTGCGGATATGATAAAACAAGGAGAAAGTGTCGAAGTACTGTACGCAACTGCGTTCATAGGATTGGCATTGGTAGTAGGGACGCGTGTTCTTGCAGTTTATAAAAGAAAAAGGGAAGAGGGATTATAAAATCGTATTATTGTATTATAATTGAATAAGATATTACAAGAAAAATGGAGAAAATTAGTTTATGGTAATAGTATAATACAAAAAATAAGCAAAGAGCCGACGGATGATGTCCGGCGTGATAAGGAGTATGTTATGAACAGAGCAGCAGGTATATTATTACCGATATCCAGCCTGCCATCAAAGTATGGAATTGGCTGTTTTTCAGAAAGTGCGTATCGTTTTGTAGATTGGATCAAAGAGGCCGGACAGACTTATTGGCAGATTCTTCCCCTGGGACCTACCAGTTACGGGGATTCTCCTTATCAGTCTTTTTCTACATATGCGGGCAATCCGTATTTTATCTGTCTGGAAACGCTGGTTGAAGAAGGGGTTTTAACAAAAGAAGAATGTGATGAGGCAGACTTCGGAGAGAAAGCAGATGATATTAACTATAAAAAAATGTATGATCATCGTTTTCCACTTTTACGAAAATCGTATGAAAGAAGTAATATCAGTGAGAATTCCGAGTATCAGAAGTTTGTAAAAGAGAATCAGTGGTGGTTATCTGATTATGCGTTATTTATGGCTCTGAAAGACTGGTTTGGCGGAGAAGCATGGACAGAGTGGCCGGAGGATATCCGTCTGAGATATGGATATTCTCTTGATTACTATCGGGAACAGCTGTATTTTGATATTGAATTTCATCAGTATCTTCAGTTTAAGTTTTTTGAACAGTGGTATCGGTTAAAGAGTTATGCGAACAGTAAGGGAATCCGGATTATCGGAGACATCCCGATTTATGTCGCAATGGACAGTGCAGATACCTGGTCTCATCCGGAACTGTTTCAGCTGGATGAGAATAACATGCCGACAGCAGTAGCGGGATGTCCGCCGGATGGATTCTCCGCAGATGGACAGCTCTGGGGAAATCCGTTGTATCGCTGGGATTATCATAAAAATACAGGATATCAGTGGTGGGTTACCAGACTGTGGTATTGTTTTAAGCTTTATGATGTGGTAAGAATTGATCATTTCCGTGGATTCGATGAGTATTTTTCGATTCCGTTTGGAGCGAAGACTGCTGCAGGAGGACATTGGGAGAAGGGTCCCGGAATTGAGTTGTTCCGCCAGGTGGAGCAAAGCCTCGGATGGCATGAGGTCATCGCGGAAGATCTTGGATATATGACAGATTCTGTGCGGCAGCTCGTAAGAGAAAGTGGCTTCCCGGGCATGAAGGTGCTGGAATTTGCTTTTGATTCCCGTGATTCGAGTTCGGCGAATGACTATCTTCCGCACAATTATCCGGAAAATTGCGTAGCTTATACGGGAACGCATGATAATGAGACGATTAATGGATGGCTGGACAGTATTACGAAGGAAGAACTGGCATCCGCAAGAGATTATCTCTGCGATCATTATACACCGAAGAAATGGCTGCACAGATCATTTGTTGCTCTGGCTATGAGAAGCAATGCCAGAACCTGCATCATTCCGATACAGGATTACCTGGGAATGAATAATAAAAGCAGAATCAATCAGCCGTCTACGATAGGAACAAACTGGCGCTGGAGACTGACCGTGGAAAATCTGTCGGAGGAACTTCAGGAAGAGATACTTAAGACTACAAAGATATATGGACGAATGAACTGGAATTAGAGAGACGGGAGGTCAGTTGACCTCCCGCCTTTTATCTGTATTTCTTTTTCATGGAGAATCCGCGCCCACTGACTTCATTGACGCGGCTGACTACCATAAAGCTTTCCGGGTCAATGGAGTGAACCAGTCTTTCAACCTTGGGGAGCTCGCGCTTAGAGATTACGCTGAGTAATACCTGAGTCTTTTCGTGAAAGTAACCGCTTTCGCCATCCAGTAAAGTCACTCCGCGGTCAATCTGTTCCAGGATTGCATTTCGGATTTCGTCAGATTTCTGACTGACAATCTTAAGTTCGGTTCTTGTTGTACCAATCAGCAGCAGCTTATCCAGTACAATCGTGTATATCATAACTAATACGATACCGTACAGTATATTTTCTGCCGGGCGAAACAGAGCCTGTCCTAACAGTATGAGGACATCAAAGGCATACATGCTGCCGGAGACGGGAATCCGAAAAGCCTTATGCAGAATCAGAGGAGGAATATCCATACCCCCGGTAGATGCACCGGAACGAATGACAATTCCGAGTGCGATTCCGATTCCAAGTCCGGAAAAGATGGTGCACAACAGCAGATCGTCCGTTATGATGTAGTCTCCAAATACATGGTCAAAGATCTCCAGTGCGAATGGATAGAGAAAAGTGCTGGCCAGAGTTGTGGCAGCAAATTGCCGGCCGAGGATCAGATAGCCTGCAATTAACATAAGGACATTAAAAGCAAGCACAAACTGTGTGACGGAGACCCCGAAGAAATGCTGGATCGTAAGTGCGATTCCGGTGGTTCCTCCCGTTACAAGGCCGGATGGAAGCAGGAATAATTTTACTGTCAGTGCATACAGAAAATTACCGACAATTACAAAGGACAAAGAAGATAACATTTGAAAAAAATCTTGTTTTTGTTTCATGAAAAGACCTCCAGAGTTTTGAAAATAAAAAACACGTTTGTCAGAGAGATTTTCCCTAACAAACGTGGATCAAGGCATTGCCTAATACACGATTATTATATCGGCAACCAGCCTGTTCGTCAAGAATGATAGAAAAATTTGACGGATGGAGGGTGTATGTAAAAAAATGAAATGGAATTACCCGATGAATTTGTTCAGAAAGCCTTGAAAATGAAAAGATTGGGCGTAGATATAAAACAATCGTGACAATGCCCGATTTTTATAAAAAATTGAAGAAACATATGAAGAAATTCCGGGGAAAAAGGGTGTATAGTTCGCAAAATGTCTTATACACCCAATCCCCAAAATGGAAGAGTAAAAGAGAGCAGAAGAGTCACAATCTGACAATGTGGCAGATTCAAATCTGCTATCTTTCCCAGAACTGTGCCCAGGAAGGTGTCAGTACGCCTTCGTGTATGCGGATTGGTTCCGGATAAGTCTGTCCTTTCAGGTCGAGCTCTACGTGATCTATGATCTCCGGTTCTACAGGGGTATTCACCACGAGACCGGGAATCGGGAAGTCCTCTACCGGTCGGATATCTACATGTTCCAGACGAAGGATTTCCTCAAGCCCGGATATTACTTTCCCGAATACCGGATAATGGCCCTTGTGTTCCGGGCAAGGTCTCAGAGGAAAGAAAAATTCACATCCGGCTTCGCCAAGGTTGTCATATCCACCCATACACACACTTCCGACTTCTGAATCCAGAGGTGTAATCTCAGGATGAAGCTCATACTCAAATGGTATCAGGTATTGTCCTTCTTTTTTGCGAAATCCGGTATAGCTCATGTCAACCCAGTGACCAGGAACGATTCGCTCGATCGGATGTCCGTCAAAGACGCCATGGCTGGCGGCATAGATAAAGCTGGAAACTGTGTTTGGTGCGACTTTCGGAAAGAGTTCAATCACGATGCGGGATTTATTAGCCATATATATGGTTGCAGTCGGGTTCATACATAATTCTCCTTTTTTTGTAGATATTTCTGGATTCATTATAAGATAGAGCAGGTGAGTTTGAAAGAGAAAAAAGAAAAAAATAACTCTTGACGAATACAAGGCATAAGAATATAACAGGGAATATCGAAAAGACACTTTCACGAGTTGAAGTGTAAAAACGTGACGCTTTAATGCGAGAAAGAGGTATTCGCTGAGGAGGAAAGACAATGAAAAAGAAATTAGTATCAATTTTTATGGTAGCTGCAATGGTGCTTTCCATGACAGCATGCGGTGGCAATTCAGACAGTAGCGAGGAAGGGTCATCTGCAGAAGAATCTTCCGGTGAAGCATATAACATCGGTATCTGTCAGCTGGTTCAGCATGAAGCTCTTGATGCAGCAACACAGGGATTTGAAGATGCGCTCACAGAACTGTGCGGAGAAGGAAATGTAACATTTGATGAGCAGAATGCACAGGGCGAGCACAATATGTGTGCGACTATTATCAATCAGTTCGTGTCTGACAATGTTGATCTGATTCTTGCAAATGCAACGGATCCGCTTACAACAGCAGCAACTGCTACAGCAGACATTCCGATCATCGGAACTTCCATCACCGATTATGCAACAGCTCTTCAGATTGAAGACTGGACAGGAGCAACCGGTATTAACGTATCCGGAACAAGTGATCTGGCTCCGATTGATGAGCAGGAAGCAATGTTAAAAGAACTTCTTCCGGATGCCAAGACAGTGGGTATCCTGTACTGTTCCGCAGAGCCAAACTCCAAATATCAGGCAGAGAAGTTTGAGGAGGCTCTTGATAAGGACGGCATTGCATACAAAGAATATACAGCAGCTGATTCCAATGAGATTCAGTCCGTTGTTACAAGTGCTGTATCAGAAGTAGATGCAATCTATATTCCTACAGATAATACCATGGCAGCCAATACAGAGATTGTTAAAAATGTATGTGTACCTGCAGGAATTCCTGTCATCGCAGGTGAGCAGGGAATCTGTACCGGATGTGGTATTGCTACATTATCCATCAGCTACTACGATATCGGATACAGAGCCGGTGAAATGGCTTATGAAGTATTGGCAAACGGTGCTGATATTTCTACAATGGAAATTGAATTTGCACCTGAAGTAACAAAGATGTATAATAAAGAAATCTGTGATGAACTCGGAATCACAGTACCGGATGATTACGAAGCAATTGAAGCTGAATAATCAAAAAGAACAGAGATAATATGGAGTACGCCGCGGCAGATCTGCTTCGGCGTACTTAAGGTTATAAAAATAAGAAAAAAAAGAAAGGAACAAGATAAAATGGTGGCTTATTTTGCAGCATTAGATCCAATGACGCTGGTCCGTGCACTGCCGGGTAATGTGGCACAGGGTCTGATATGGGGAATCATGGGAAAAGCAAACCAGAGTATCGGAATCGGACAGAAAGGACTGGTGGCTTCCCTGAGATTTGTGTCTGCACAAGACAGTTATTTGTTCTTTATTCGTTTGATCGTGATCTGCCTTGCACTGGTGGCAGTGGTGTACTGGATCTTCGGTACAGAGATCGGATCTGCGATCCGTGCGACCGGATGTAATGAGCAGATGGCCCGTGCACAGGGCATCAATACCAACTTTACAAAAGTAATTGCACTTATGATCTCAAATGGACTGGTGGGTCTGTGCGGAGGAATCTATGCACAGTATCAGGGATCTGCGGATGTGAACTTCGGACGTGGAGCAATTGTCATCGGTCTTGCAGCCGTGATTATCAGCGAAGTCATATTTGGAAAGCTGTGTGCAGGCAAAAAAATTGCATTTGCATATACACTTGCTTCTTTATTTGTGGGTGCGATCCTGTATTACATAGCATATACACTTGTATTATGGCTGAAGATGCCGTCTGATTACATGAAGTTATTCTCTGCAATCGTTGTGGCAGTTTTCCTTGCAATTCCGTATCTGAAGGAAAAATATTCTACGAAACGCAGGAGGGCATAAGGCATGGCATATATGTTGGAAATCAAAGATCTTCATAAGACATTTAATAAAGGTACAATTAATGAAAAAGTTGCATTGGACGGAGTGGATCTTCAGCTGAATCCGGGAGATTTTGTTACGATCATTGGTGGAAACGGTGCGGGAAAATCCACGATGTTGAATGCGATTGCAGGAGTATGGCCGGTAGATCAGGGTAATATTATCGTAGACGGAGTAGATATTACAGATCTTCCGGAACATAAGAGAGCATCCTATCTTGGACGCGTATTTCAGGATCCGATGACCGGAACGGCAGCGACAATGTCAATCGAGGAGAATATGGCGATTGCCGCAAGACGTGGACAGAGACGTGGCTTGGGATGGGAAATTACCAAAAAGGAAAGAGAGGATTTCAGAGAACAGCTGAGAGAATTGGATCTTGGTCTGGAAGATCGCATGAGCAGTAAGGTTGGTCTGCTGTCCGGTGGTCAGAGACAGGCGATCACTCTTCTCATGGCAGCGATCAAAGAACCAAAGCTGCTTCTTCTGGATGAACATACAGCGGCACTTGATCCAAAGACGGCGGCGAAGGTACTGGCGCTTTCCGACCAGATCATTGAAGAGCATCATTTGACGGCTATGATGGTCACACACAACATGAAAGATGCGATTGCACATGGCAATCGTCTGATCATGATGCATGAAGGAAAGATCATCTATGATGTCAGCGGAGAAGAAAAGAAGAATCTGAAGGTGGCAGATCTTCTTCGGAAGTTTGAAGAGGCAAGTGGCGGTGAGTTCGCAAATGATCGTATGATGCTTGCAAATTAAGCAGAATAGAATGTAAAAATAGGAGGCGCTTCTCAAGGCAAGGTGACTTGGGAGGCGTCTTTTTATGCAAAATGAAAAGACAGACTCCGGAGAACCTGTCTTGCTGCATCTTTCTTAGAATCGAATGCTCTGATGGGCATATACAATATATTTTACTTCTAATATCCTCTTTTTTCACTTTTATTTAGAATGTTTCAATTTGTTTGTACTATAATTGGGCAAGCTTTGCATAATCTCATATCAATGCCCAATTATAGGCATATTTTTAATTACACCCTCAGGTTTATTGGGGTGAATCGTTCAACTTTTTTCAATACGCCCAAAATGCATATCCTGGTATCGAGCCATGATGTCGGCATTTTCTCCAGCTTATCCAATTAATAATCAGTTGCCGGTTTTCTGCTATTTACAATAGTCCTGTTTTTTCTTTCAGTATTTCATACATTTTTCTGGAAACAGGTACAGATATTCCATACTTTTCTGCCTCGCGTACAATATATCCGCTGAAGGTATCCAGCTCTGCCTGCAGTCCCGCGCGGATATCCCGCTGCAGAGAGCTGGTAGCATCGTCGGCATAGTCGTTGTGGAATTTGTCGATGATGATCTCGATGTGTTTTGGGCGGATGTCTACTTGCTTGGCAAGAGCGATCTGGTAGGCTTCCTGTACGAGAGCCTCATATTCTGCAGTTTTTTCAGGATCTGCGCGCAGCTCGCCGATGGTATTGTCATAGGCTGCGGTTGCAACATTATAAGCGCAGTTTAAGATGTACTTTCTCCAGATGGCCTGTTCAATGTCAGGAGCACATTTGTGATCAATGCCTGCACCTGTAAGAATGTCGGAAACCTCGGATACAGCCTGTGCCTGTAAAGCATCGGCATTTTTAATTCCTATGTACAGATTGGCAAACTTACCCTGCTGTGTAATGGAATAGTCGGTGTTGGCAAATGCAACGATATAGATCAGAGAATCTACAACCGTTCCTTTGTGCAGAATGTTTCGGATCCGGTCTCCAGGATCAGTTCCGTTCATAACAGGAACGATCACAGTATGATCCGTGACGGCATGCGCAATGCTCTGACATACTTCTTCCAGAGAGTAATTTTTTACACAGACAAAGATGTAGTCCTGCTCTTCCATATCTTCTACAGTGACAATCTTTTCCGGAAAAGCGGTAATCTCTCCGTTATAGTCACTATGAAGGACCAATCCGTGATTCTGAAGGGATTCCTTTCGTTTTCCTCTGGCCGCCAGTGTAACGTGCGGATAGTGCTTTGCAAGCATTCCGGCCATGTATCCGCCGACTCCACCGATGCCGACAACGGCGATCTTTTTATCTGTTAATAATGTCTGATTCATATTTTTTTCACTCCTTTTCCGCTTTATTGTACTACATCGACAGCGAAAATGTACAGGAAAAGAATCACCCTTCAAGAAAGAGGT
>JAEDLC010000109.1 GCA_016295505.1 Dorea sp. | reverse complement strand
GGACAAACGGTTTTCAAGACCGCCTCGTTATGACCACTTCGATACCTCTCCATGTATTCAATTTTTATCGCATCAACTCAGCGACATGTTGTATTTTATCACACAACCTGTCGCCCGTCAATATCTATTTTTTATTTTTGTTATTTTTTCTTCAAAAAGCTTCTGGCAGTCTCCAGATCTTCCGGCGTAGTAATCTTGATATTCATATAAGATCCTTCAAAAAGCTTTACCGGTACCTGCATCTCCAACTCCACCGCCATAGCATCATCTGTTACCTGTATGGACTCTTTCCTCATCATCCTGGAATATGCCTCAGTAATCAGTTGCGTTTCAAATACCTGTGGTGTCTGTACATTCCAGACATATTTTCGTTCCGGCGTATTTACCGCATACCCATCTTCATCAACAATTTTAACCGTATCTTTGCTTGGCATTCCCGCTACACAGGCCCTGTATCTGCTCACAGTGTCATAAGCACGTTCCAGCATCGCTTCATCCACAAAAGGTCTTGCACCGTCATGTATAAATACATATCCGTCTCCCGCATGATCACCAAGAGCGCCATTGCGAATGATTTTTAAACCATTCCAGACAGAATCATATCTTTCTTTTCCTCCCGGAACAATTGCCCTTACTTTCGAAAAGCCATACTTTCTTACGATTTCATCATAGACATAATCTTCTTGTCCGTGACCGACCACCAGAATTATATCATCTATAATATTTGATTCTTCAAATACATACAGCGAATAATATATGATCGGTCTGCCCTGAATTTCAATATACTGTTTCTGTATCGGCGCGCCCATACGCTTTCCCTGACCTGCCGAAAGTACGATCGCCGTACAATGCTTTTTTTTATTCCTTTTTTCTTCCATGCCGTGACTCCTTCCGCACACTCCTTATCTTTCACCAAGCTTCAGATTCGGAACGGCATTCAGATCCCATCCGCTTCTTGCCCCATTGATATATTCATAATAAGCCGCCACGCCTATCATCGCCGCATTATCCGTACAGTAGACCGGGGACGGATAATAGAATTTTACGCCTCTCGCCTCACATGCTTCTTTCATAGCTGTTCGAAGAGCACTGTTAGATGCTACTCCTCCCGCAATTGCAAATTTATCCACCTGATATTCTTCGACAGCATGCATTGCATTTGCCACAAGTACATCAGTGACTGCTTTTTGAAAGGATGCAGCAATGTCTGCCTGATTATACTCTTCCCCTTTCATCTTACAGCCATTAATGTAATTCAGCACTGCAGATTTCACTCCGCTAAAGCTGAAATCATATGGTGCATCCTCTACATGAGCCCTTGGAAACGAAATTGCATTCGGATTCCCTTCTTTGGATACTTTATCGATCTTCGGTCCTCCCGGATATCCCAGGCCAATTGCGCGTGCCACTTTATCAAATGCTTCTCCTGCAGCATCATCCCGGGTTCTTCCAATGATATCAAATTTTCCATAATCCTTTACCCGCACCAGATGTGTATGACCTCCGGATACCACTAATGAAAAGAACGGAGGTTCCAGCTCCTCATGTTCAATAAAGTTTGCCGCAATGTGCCCTTCAATATGATGTACTCCCACTAACGGCTTTTTTGCAGCGTATGCAATCGCTTTTGCCTCTGCCACACCGACAAGAAGTGCTCCTACCAGACCCGGCCCATATGTGACTCCGATTGCATCAATGTCATCCAATGTTACATCCGCCTCCCGAAGGGCCGCTTCTATCACCTGATTGATTTTTTCAATATGCTTTCTGGAAGCAATCTCCGGAACCACACCACCATACAGGGTGTGAAGCGCAATCTGTGATGAAATGATATTAGACAATACTTCCCGTCCATTTTTTACTACGGATGCTGCCGTTTCATCACAGGAACTTTCAATTGCCAGAATTAAAACGTCTTTTTTTTCACTCATCTTGTATTCTTCTCTCCTACTTTAATCAGAAAATACCAGTTCAACCGTACGTCTGTCTTTCGCTGCGATGGTATTGGGAAATATTTCTCTGACCTCATCTATATATTCTTCCGGTTTCGTCAGTGACGGACTGTAATGTGTCAGCCACATCTCCTTTACTTCTGCTTCTTTTGCAATTCGTGCCGCTTCATAAAACGTCATGTGCTTATACTCTTTTGCTTTTTTCTGTTTATCCTTTTCTCCGTACATTCCTTCACAGATGAAAAGATCAGATGCATATGCATTTTTCCGGATGGAATCTGTCGGACGGGTATCCGTGCAGTACGTAAGCTTGATTCCCTTCCTTGCCGGTCCTAATACCATGTCCGGTGTGTAGATCTTTCCATCTTCTTCCACCGTCTCTCCTTTTTGAAGGATTCCCCAGAAACGCTGCGGAATCTGCGCCGCATTAGCACGCTCCACATCAAATTTCCCGGCACGGTCCACTTCAAGAGTATAACCGTAACAGGTAACATTGTGATTTACGCGAAACGCTTTCAGTCGATATCCATTCATCTCAAAAGTTTCTTCCTGATCCTTGATCTCTATACACTGAATCGAAAACGGAAGTTCCGGCGCAATCACACGAAGTGCATTCACCACCCGCTCCAGCCCCTTCGGGCCAATCAGAGTAAGCGGCTCCGTCCGGTCTGCATTTCCCATAGTAAGAAGAAGTCCCGGAAGTCCGCTGATATGATCTCCATGATAATGCGTAAAACAGATCACATCGATTGGCTTAAAGCTCCATCCTTTTTCTTTAATGGCAATCTGCGTCCCTTCGCCACAGTCAATCAGTACACTGCTGCCATTGTACCTCACCATCAGTGATGTAAGCCACCGATACGGAAGAGGCATCATTCCTCCAGTTCCTAACAAACATACATCTAACATATCCTACCTCGGTTTCTCTAATTTAATCAGAAAACTGTCAACCAGTTCATCATAACAGTCTTCACACAAATCAAAGCAATCCACCTGGTTATCCTTTCCGGAATGATACCCCCATCTTTTTTCAACTTCAAGAACATCTTCCTGGGGAATCCCCCCTGTCACCGGGATTACTTTTCCACATTTATTGCATATTATCTTTTCTACTTTCTTTATTTCTTTTATCTCTGTACTATATTGGCGCATACAAATCCTCCTGAACGTATATCTGATTCATCTGTCGCTACGCCTCTATTATATCTGCCACTCAGAGCGTTGCCCAGTGGAAAGCTCTGTAAAGACTTCCAGCTATCTGCCAGTCTCAAGACTCATCAGGATTGCATTCTCCGTTGGATTCTCATAATACTTCTTCCGAATCCCATCTTCTGCAAATCCATGGCGCCGATAAAAACGAATTGCCACAGAATTACTTTCGCGGACATCCAGCATAATTTTTGTAATTCCGTCCCGTTCACAACAACAAAACAATTCCTCCATCATTCTGCCCGCCACACCATGACATCGTCTGGTTTCCTCTACCGCAATTCGTGCAATCTCTCCCTCGTCCAGTACATGGTAAAAGATCAGATACCCGACAAGCTTCTCCTCCTGCCACGCTCCCAGAATCAGTGCATGCGCCTGATTCCATGTATCCAGGAGCCCCTTCCTGCTCCAGGGATCCGGGAATATATTCTGCTCCAGCCGTTCAATATCCGGAAGATCTTCCTCCATAACTTCGTGAATCTCCAGCATCTTTTATGCTTCCTCCGTCATTTTCTCAGTTACAGTGCCTCTATGTCTGCTATCAGCTGATCTACATATTCTTCTTTTGTTGCCCAACTGGTGCAGAAGCGCACGGCACTGTGTTCCGCATCCACCTTTTCCCAGAACCCATACGCATACTTTTCTTTCAGTTTCTCCAAATGTGCATCCGGAAGGATTGGGAACTGCTGATTCGTATAAGAGTCATAACGAAGCGCATATCCTTTCTTCTTAAAAGCTTTTCTCAGACGCATTGCCTGTTCATCTGCATGTCTGCTGATCTTAAAATACAGGCCATCCGTAAACAAAGTATCAAACTGTATTCCCAGAAGACGCCCCTTTGCCAGCATGCCTCCATGGCGCTTAATCATATATCGAAAATCCTTTTTCAGTTCCGCAGCGGTGATCACAACCGCTTCTCCAAACAGGGCCCCTACTTTCGTTCCTCCAATGTAAAAAACATCTGTATATTTTGCAATATCTTCCATTGTAAGATCTGACTGTTCCGACATCAGACCATATCCCAGTCTTGCACCATCCAGAAAAAGCGGCAGATTCATATCTCTGCAGACTTGATGCAATTCCTGCAGTTCCTCTCTGCTGTATAAGGTTCCGTTTTCTGTCGGATGTGAAATATATACCATTCCCGGCTGTACCATATGCTCATGATCCGCATCATTCCAATGCGCTTCACACATTTCCCGCACCTGCATAGCAGTAATCTTCCCGTCTTCACTTGTGATTGGAAGCACCTTATGTCCGGTAGCTTCCACGGCTCCGGTCTCATGCACATTAATATGTCCCGTATGTGCCGCAATCGCTCCCTGATAAGGCCGCAGAATCGCGCTGATCACGGTAACGTTGGTCTGAGTACCGCCTACAAGGAAATGAACGTCTGCCGTCTCATCTTTACAAAGCATCCTTATTTTTTCTCTCGCACTGTCACAATATGGATCCATCCCATAACCCGCTGTCTGTTCATAATTGGTCTCTTCCAGTCTTTTTAAAATATCAGGATGTGCCCCTTCCGCATAGTCACATTGAAATCTAATCATGTCCCAACCTCTCTTTTCTTTCTCTTTCGGCCTGAGATACCCGAAGATAATCCGGCTGATGTTCTGCTGCACTTTCTGTTCTTCCCTCTTTGTAATACTGAAGTCCGAGAGTTCCAACAGAAGCCGCCCTCTGGCGATTCATATTCGCCGGCGCAAACGCCATATTCTGTCCATGCAGGATCTTCTCTTCAAGGACTCCCCGGAACACAGGAACTCCGTCACCAAGAAAAGTCACTCTTCTTTCCTGCTCCCTCAGGTATCCGACAAGCCTCTTTCCCAGATCCTCTATACTGATTGCCATCTGATCTTCCAGCACTTTCAGACAATTTCCCTCAAACTCATAGATTCCTGTATACACCTGTCCTCTTCTGGCATCCATGATCGGACACACAATGTCAGAAGAACCGCAAAGATTATAAGCAAGCCCTTCCAGTGTCGGAATGTGGATCAACGGTTTGTCCAGCGCAAGACCCAGTCCCTTTGCCGTCGCAGATCCGATACGTAGCCCCGTAAAAGAGCCCGGCCCCGCAGCAACGGCAATTGCATCCACGCTGTTCAGATCCAGTTCTGTCATCTTCACAATCTCATCCAGCATAGGCAATAATGTCTGAGAATGTGTTTTCTTATAGTTCACGGTATATTCCGCAATCACCTGGTCATCCGTCATTCCATCTTCCACAACAGCTACGCTTGCGACCAGTCCCGAGCTGTCCAATGCTAATATTCGCATACACTTATCCTCCGATAATCAAATCCTTTTTCCAAATCCTTTTCAATCTTCACTTCTGTATAATGTTCCGGCAATATCTCTTCAATCAGATTGGCCCACTCAATCAGACTGACACCTTCTCCATAGATATAATCCTCATATCCAATCTCATCCATTTCTTCCACATCACCGATCCGGTAGACATCAAAATGATAGAAGGGCAGCCGCCCTTCTTCATATATCTGAACAATCGTAAATGTCGGACTGCTGACTGCCTCTTCTATCCCCAGTCCTGCCGCAAGTCCTTTTGTAAATACTGTTTTCCCAACTCCGAGATCTCCTACCAGGGTGTACACCTGCCCCGCTTTTGCCTTCTCACCCAGCCGATACCCCAGATCGTATGTCTCTTTCTCACAATTCGTTTCTATTATCATAATATACATTCCCTCTATTTTCTCTTATCAAGCCTGCGGATTCTGACCGCCGGCGCCGGCATGTTTTTATAAATCAGGTCCACAATCGCTGTATAATTGTCCTCTATCTGATCCACCGGAAGAATAATTGCCTGCTTCTGTTCATCAAACAACATGATGATACGTTTTCTCGAAACAGCCTTCTTAAACTTTTTCCAGGATGCTTTTCCGCTGTCCTGCGGAGTCGTCGTTGTCACTCCGCTGTCTTCAAA
>JAEDLC010000108.1 GCA_016295505.1 Dorea sp. | reverse complement strand
TGGCAATGCCGATCATTGACAAAGTAAATGAAATCCTCTTTGAAGGAAAGGATCCTAAGGAAGCAGTGAATGAACTGATGCTTCGTGACAGTAAAGCGGAGCATACAGCTCTTCCGTGGAAAGAATAGATCTCAAAGGGACTGTTATTATTAACAGTCCCTTTTTAAGTCTGAATTTACAGATCTGCATGTTCTTTAACATATTTAATGAAATCTAATATAACCGGAGGCTGGTAAATATCTTTTAAAGTTGCCATGTAGAAAAGACGTTCCCAGGAGGGGGTAGTGATTCCAATCTTTTTTACAGGCATATATTCCAGTAACGGCATATCCGGGATAATTGCAATTCCGAATCCGGCGCTGACGAGTCCGGCAATTCCCTGGTCTTCTTCCATGGAATACGCAATTGGAGGATATCCTCCGCACTTCATAAACAGCTGATCAATGATGTGACGAAGCTCGCAGCCTTTCGAAAATACGATCTGTGGATATTCAAGTGTATCCTTTAATTCGATGGTTTGATATCTTTCAAGAGGATGTCCGTTCGGTACGATCAGAACCAATTTCTGTCGAACGATAGGAACAAAGTCAATCAATGGTTCGTTCTCCATCAAGGAACAAAATGCAATGTCATATTTGCGGTCTTTTAATCCCTGTATCATGTCGCTTGTAACACCTGTGGAGCTATGAAAATAGAAATCAATTTTTTTCTCCGGCCTGGAGTCAAGAAATCCTTTGATGTAATTGGGAACAACGGCACTGCTGAGTGTACGAAGTTCAACAATATCTATACGGCCTTCTCCGTTTCCGGTCATTTGAAGTTTACTGACGCTTGAATCCAGCATGCTTAACGCCTGTTCAACGTCTTTGAGAAATGCCTGTCCACATTTGGTAAGTGCAACATTCCGTCCATCTTTTTCGAAAAGCTTAACCCCAAGTTCCTTTTCGAGAGAAGCAATCGCATGGCTCAAACTCGGCTGCGTGATTGCAAGAATCTCTGCAGCCTTTGTATAGTGCTCGAGATGGGCCAATGTCACAAAATATCTCAAATGATACAGATTCATATATCCGGCCCCCTTTCTTCAATTGTTGTAATTATATACATTATATTAACATGAACATCAAATAATTTCCTATGAATAAAATCTATAGATTATTATATCCGAAAATCAGTTCTAAGGGCTGGAAATTACTGCATATATTCTAACAGTACATGCGGAAGGGGAAGAAATATGGACAATTTTGATTTATACAAAGACATAAAGGCAAGAACAAACGGGGAGATCTATATCGGAGTAGTTGGTCCGGTCAGAACAGGAAAATCTACATTCATCAAAAGATTTATGGATGTACTTGTAGTACCGCATATGCAGGATGAGCATGCAAAAGAACGCACAAGAGATGAGCTTCCACAGTCTGCTTCGGGAAGAACGATCATGACGACAGAACCGAAGTTTATTCCCAAGGAAGCTGCACAGATTACTCTGTCGGAGGATGTGACAGTGAAGATCCGGCTGATCGATTGTGTGGGATACATGGTCGAAGGCGCTTCCGGGCACGAAGAAGACGGAGAAGAACGAATGGTAAAGACGCCCTGGTTCGAATATGAAATTCCGTTTACGAAAGCGGCCGGAATCGGAACCCGCAAGGTGATTCATGACCATTCAACGATCGGAATCGTCATTACAACGGATGGAAGTATTACCGATATTCCAAGAGAAAACTATAAGGAAGGAGAGGGAAAAACAATCCGGGAGCTTCAGAGTATCGGAAAGCCATTTGTTGTATTGGTGAATTCCCAAAAGCCATATGGAGAAGAGGCAAGAAAGGTATCTCAGGAGCTGGAGCAGCAATATGGTGTGAAGGCAATGCCTGTAAACTGTGAACAGCTGAAAGAAGAAGACATCTACCGGATCATAGAAGCGGTACTGTATGAATTCCCGGTGTCTGAAGTGCAGTTCTATATTCCCAAATGGGTGGAGATGCTTTCACGTTCTCACAGGATCAAACAGGATCTGCTGGTACATATCCGGGAACTGATGGATCGTTTCCGGGAAATCAAAGATGCGGTGAAAGGAATAGAAGTTCCGGAAAGTCCTTATATCGAGGACATGAAGGTGGAGAAGGTTGAGATGGATACCGGATGTGTGAAGATCCGGATCAATGTTGCTGAAAGGTATTATTACGAGATGTTGAGCGAGATGACAGGAACACCGATCGGGGGACAGTATGAACTGATCACGGTAATGAAAGATCTGTCAAAGCTGAAGATGGAATACGAAGGAGTCCGGGATGCTTTTACAGCAGTTCGAATGAAAGGATACGGAGTAGTAAGCCCGCGAAAAGAGGAGATCACGCTGGAGGAACCGGTAGTGATCAGGCAGGGAAATAAATTCGGTGTTAAAATTCATTCAGAGGCGCCGTCTATACATTTGATCCGGGCCAATATTGAGACGGAGATTGCACCCATCGTAGGAAATGAGCAGCAGGCAAATGATCTGATACAGTATATTAAAGATTCAAAAGACAGAGACGGCGGCATATGGGGAACTAGTATCTTTGGAAAGTCCATTGAAGAACTGGTCATGGATGGCATGCAGAGTAAGATGGCGATGATCAATGAAGAGAGCCAGGTGAAATTGCAGGATACTATGCAGAAGATTGTCAATGACAGCAACGGCGGTCTGGTATGCATTATTATATGAATGTGAAAAAATAAACAAATTTTGAAATAAGTATTGAATTTCCAGATGCTTTGTGTTTATAATAGGCACATGGCAATGAGGTCGCATGATAGAATGTGGCCTCTTTTCTTTTTGAGAAAATGTCAGTGATATCAAATGAAAGGGTGACTATAAGATGAAAGACTACACATTTAAAGTGCCACAGGACATTGTATTTGGAATGGGTTCTTTAAAAAGACT
Source organism: Dorea sp. (assembly GCA_016295505.1). Classification (GTDB taxonomy): domain Bacteria; phylum Bacillota; class Clostridia; order Lachnospirales; family Lachnospiraceae; genus Dorea_A. Next base: position 3,261 of record JAEDLC010000108.1, on the reverse strand, counting down.
GCCGGAATTACTTGAAAAAAGTGGTTCAAAAAAGATGATGATTGTGTCCGACCGGGGACTGGAAAAACTGGGAGTGGTTCAAAAAGTAACAGATATTGTTGAAGCAGAAGGAATTGAGACTTGCAGTTTCCTTGATATTCTTCCGAATCCTACGGTTGATATGGTAGATGAAGCAACAAAGGTATATAAGGAATCCGGTGCAACCAGTATTGTAGCGTTGGGTGGAGGAAGCCCTATGGACGTTGCAAAAGCAGTAGGAGTACTTGCCAGGTATGGAGGATCCATTACAGAATATGAAGGAGCGCATCTGGTTCCGGGGCCGATCGAACCAATCATTGCAATTCCAACGACGGCAGGTACAGGAAGTGAGGTTACTGCATTCTCTGTTATCACAGACATGTCCAGAAATTATAAACTGACAGTATTCAGTTATGAGCTGTTACCAAAATATGCACTTCTTGATCCGGAGATGATCATGTCCGTTCCGCCTATGGTTGCAGCATCCTGTGGAATCGATGCTCTGATCCATGCATGGGAAGCTTATACTTCTCTTGGTGCTTCTCCATTCTCAGATGCGATGGCTGAAAAAGCGATGGAACTGATCGGAGGAAATATCCGCAGATTTGTTGCGAACAGAAAAGATGAGGAAGCAGCATGTGCCATGATGTCGGGAAGCATGTTTGCGGGAATTGCATTTGCATGGGCAAGGCTTGGTAATGTGCATGCAATGTCTCATCCGGTCAGTGCATTCTTCGGAGTACAGCACGGTATTGCCAATTCTATTCTGCTGCCTGTAATCGTAGAATACAATGCACTGGCAGATCAGGGAAGATATGAAAAGATCTATAATTACATCAGTGAGGATCGGGAGCCGGTGAAAGATTTCAGACCGGAGATGCTGGTAGAAGAGATCCGAAAGCTGAATGCTTCGATCGGAATTCCAAGAACTCTTTCAGAGGTCGGAGTCACAGAAGATAAGATTCCACAGATGGCTGTCGATGCCATGAAGAGTGGGAATATTGCAGCCAATCCAAGAATGACTACGCTTAAGGACGTAGAAATGCTGTATCGTAAAGCGTTATAATCGTCAGAGAGACCGGACAGATATGTGTAAAGGATCATTATAGAGTACACTTACAGGTATTTTATAATGATCTTTTTTTGCTTTTTATTTCCTGTATGAGCAGGAAGATTGGGGAAATAGATTGACAAAGCGGCGAATTTATAATAGGGTTTATATATTCGAGAGTAAAGGAGAGATAGGAATGAGTAAAAAGATATTGAAGCAGCTGGGAATCATACTGGCACTCTGTCTTGTCGCGGAAGTGATTGCTTCCTTATTGCCGGTTACGATTCCGAGCAGTGTGATTGCAATCCTGATTCTTGCACTGCTTTTGACATGCAAAGTTTTAAAAGAGGAGCAGATAAAGGAAACCGCTGATTTTATGCTGGATAATATGGCACTTGTATTTGTTCCGATATCAGTAGGAATGATTGAAGATCTGGAACTTTTAAAGGGACAGATTGCCGGATTTCTTGTGGTTGTGTGCATTTCACTGGTGCTTACGTTTCTTGGAACATATGCTTCTGTGAGAATCGTCCAGAAGTGTATGAAATGGGCTTTGAAGAAGGGAGGAAAATCAAATGAGTAATCTATGGTCAGATCCACTGTTTGGAATTATGCTGACAGTGATTGCGTTTTATATCGGAAGTATAGTGGCAAAAAAAGTAAGATCACCGATTGCAAATCCACTTTTGATTGCAATGATCATCTGTATTCTTGTAATGAAGATCCTTCATATATCATATGAAGATTATATGGAAGGAGCACAGTTCATCTCGCTGTTCCTTGTTCCGGCAACTGCAATTCTCGGATTGTCAATCTATCGGCAGAGGAAAGTTCTTAAAGAACAGTTTCTTCCGATCGTAATAGGATGTCTGACCGGCAGTCTTTTATCGATGGCGAGTACGGTCGTTCTCTGCAAGATGCTGTCACTTCACAGTGAGATGTTGTATTCCCTGATTCCAAAGTCTGTGACGACGGCAATTGCACTTGACGTATCAGAACAGCTGGGCGGTCTTCGATCCATTACGATGATGGCGGTAATCATATGCGGTACGGGAGGTGCCATCATCCATCCTATGGTGATTCGTCTGCTGAGATTGAAAGATCCGGTAGCAACCGGAGTTGCGTTTGGAACGGCAAGCCATGCAATCGGTACATCAAAAGCACTTGAAATCGGCGAAGTGGAGGGTGCAGTCAGCGGAGTAGCGATGGGAGTAGCAGGAATCTGTACGGTAATCATTGCATTATTTCTGTAAAAGGTATAATATTATAAAATACATGACTATTGATGAAAGGTAATGGAGGTACGATATGAAAGTAGCAATTATTACGGCAAATACAGATATATACAAGGGAAGAGAGGAGAATTCCAGCGGGGAGGCAATTCGTAAAATGATTGAAGAAGCCGGATTTGAAACGGTGTTTCTGAGAGCGCTTCCGCTTGACCGGGAAGTATTATCTGCAGTAATGCAGCGGATTGCAGATGGTCGTCTTGCTGATCTGATCCTTACGACGGGAGGAGCAGGATGTGCTCCCCAGGATTGTACACCGGAGGCAACAACAGATATCGTAGAAAGACCGGTACTTGGAATTGCAGAGGCAATGCGTGCTCATACGATGAAGCTGACAAAGCGTTCCATGCTGAATCGCAGTACTGCAGGAATCCGCAATGGTGTTCTGATTGTAAATCTTCCGGGAAAAACACAGGCAGTAAAAGAAAGTCTGAGATACCTTCTTCCGGAGCTTGCGCATGCAGTGGAAGTGATCCAGAAAGAGGATTAACAGATGAAGGTTACATATCTGAGACATAGCGGTTTTGTAGTGGAATATGCAGAGCTTGTTCTGATCTTTGATTATTACAAAGGCACACTGCCGGATTTTTCAGCGGATAAAAAGATCTATGTGTTTGTGAGCCACAGACATCATGATCATTTTCAGAAAACTATCTTTGAATGGAAGGAAAGATATCCTGATATCAAGTATATTCTTTCTGATGATATCGAAGAAAAGGGACCGGAAGGATGTACTTGTTATATTGGACCACGGGAAAAGATCACAGTGGATGATCTTGGGATTCAGACCTTCCGATCTACAGATGAAGGAGTTGCTTTTCTGATAGAAGGCAAGGGAAAAGTACTGTATCATGCCGGAGATCTGAACTGGTGGCACTGGGAAGAAGAAAGTGATGTCTATAA
>JAEDLC010000107.1 GCA_016295505.1 Dorea sp. | reverse complement strand
CCCGGATATAATTTTACCGGTGCAATAAATTCGACACGCTCTCTGATCATTTCGTCCATAATATCAGAGTATGCAACTCCGCCTGTCAGAATGATCGCATCCACTTTTCCTTTCATTACGGATGCCATTGCCGCAATATCTTTTGCAATCTGGTAAGCAGTTACACGATATACCAGTTCAGCGAACTGATCGCCCTCTTCTATCCTGCGTTCTACCTCGATCGCATCTGAAGTTCCAAGGTGGGCAACCCATCCTCCGGTCTTCATGATCTTGGTAAACATTTCCTGCTTTGTATATTTTCCGGAATAGCACATCTCTACAACATCTGCAAGCGGTGCTGTTCCACTTCTGGTCGGAGCCATACGTCCTTCACCACGTGTGCTGTCGACCGTATCAATCATTTTTCCCTGGCAGTGTGCACTGACAGAGATTCCACCTCCAAGGTGTGCCACGATCAGATTCAATTCTTCATATGGTGTTCCACAGTCAGCTGCATATTTTCTTGCAGCTGCTCTCTGATTCAGCGGATGACCGCGGCTGGTACGTAAAAGTTCAGCAAATCCCGTCATACGGGCTTCTTCCTCAAATTCGTCTACACTGCTTGCATCTACAATAAATGCGCGTCCCTCAAACTCTTCTGCAAAATCTTTCGCAAGAAGCGGTCCAAGGTTACCAGGATGCTTACTTCCCGGTCCTACCTGGCCATCGGCATACATCTTATCATTTACCTCATATACGCCGCCATCCATCGGCAACAAACCGGTACAGATTGCAGAAAACGCATCTGCCGTATGCGGATCTACTCCCTTTTCCTGAAGAGTCTTGATAATGATCTCCTTACGGTAAGGAAGCTGATCTACGATATTCGGAAATACCGCCAGATCACTGGCAGGATGTGCAATATTTTCTGAAAAAATCTTCTTATCATCCTCGTACAGCGCTACCTTTGTTGAGGTTGATCCGGGATTTAATACAATCACTCGATACATAAAATTGCTCCTTAATTCTTATTCATTTCCTGCGCTGCAAGAACCGCAAGTGCAATAGAATTCATCTTGGACTCATCAGAACTTGCACGTGAGGTAAGTACCATTGGTTTGGCAGCGCCCATAATACATCCGGCTTTTCTGCATTTTGCAAAATATTCCATTGACTTATTCAGAATATTTCCGGCTTCGATATCCGGTGTGATCAGAATATCTGCATTTCCGGCTACCGGATGATCGATTCCCTTGTGATGTGCAGCCTCCACAGAAACTGCATTGTCCATTGCAAGAGGTCCTTTTACCATACATCCGGTAATCTCGCCTTCTTCATTCATTCTGGTAAGCTCTGCAGCATCCAGTGTTGCAGGCATCTTCGGGTTTACCTTTTCTACGGCACAGAGAACTGCAACCTTCGGATTCTCATTACCCATTGCGTGTGCAATGTCAACACATGCCTTGATAAGATCCACTTTCTGCTCCAATGTCGGCGCAATCGTCATGGCAGAGTCACTGAGTAAGAACATCCGGTCAAATCCAGGAACCTCCATCAGTCCCACATGGCAGATCAGATTTCCTGTACGAAGTCCATACTCTTTATTCAGTAAAGCCTTCAGTGCAACTGAAGTATCAACAAATCCTTTCATCGGAAGAGAAGCCTTTCCTTCTCTAACCAGCTTGATTGCCGTTGCACATGCTTCCGGTTTTTCTTCCTCATTTACGATTTCAAATTTTGACAGATCAATCTCATGTTCTGCCGCAATTTCCCGGATCTCTTTTTCATTTCCTACCAGATATGCACCTTTAATGATGCGGTTCTGATATGCATTCCAGACGGACATAAGAACGTCTGCATCCTGGGCAACAGCCACAGACAACGTCTGTGGCTCCCCATTCTGTACTTTCTCAATTAATTCTTCAAAACTACGAATCATAATCCAGTCTCCTGTGCTGCCTATTCTGCCCAGATCTCTTCGTCTGTCGGGATCGGTTTGTCTGGTAATCTATATGCGATTCTTGCGATGTTAACAAGATTATGCCACCATAAGTTCTCAGAGATAGAGTTATTGCCCCATGTTCCGCATCCAAGAGTAGCTGTCGGATTCAGACCGTTGTCAAGTCCTCCGCCAAGTCCGGATGATCCGATCATGTTAACACCAACACGAGATACCGGAAGTAACTCTGCTGCATATTCCACATGCTCTTTTGTATTGGAGTGAACAACTGCACTGTGTCCTGCACCCTCGTTCTTCAGGTTTGTAACAGCTACATCTACAGCCTCTTCCCATGTGTCATAAGCTCTGATTGCAAGTACCGGGCAAAGTTTCTCTTTTGCGAGGTATTCGTCTGCACCATATTTCTCGATCTTAACGAGAAGCAGTTTTGCTTCTTCCGGACACTCAAGTCCTGCTGTCTTAGCGATAAATGCCGGTGATGCACCAACAACATCTTTATTGATAGAGCCTGTCGGGAACATACCCTTTCTTAAAGCATCTACATCTGCAGGCTCGCTGATATAGTGAGCACCCAGTTTTACAAGCTCTGCTACCAGCTCATCATACTTCTCAACCGGAACATGTACGCACTGCTCACAGGTACAGAGAACACCGTTATCATAGATACGGCTTACTACAACCTTCTGAGCTACGTCTGCAATATCAGCATCTCTGTCAACCAGTGTCTGAACGTTACCAGCTCCAACACCGAATGCCGGTTTTCCGCTTGAGTATGCAGCTTTTACCATTCCAGGACCACCAGTAGAGATACATGCATCACATTCTGACATGATCAGACCAGAGATTTCAACGGTCGGTTCCGGTACGATCTGGATCAGATCTTCAGGAGCTCCAACCTCTTTTAAAGCCTGTCTCATTAAGTTAACAGTCTCAACACCTGTCTTCTTTGCACGTGGATGTGGTCCAACGATAATTGCATTACCACCTTTTAATGCGATCATTGCATTCTGCATCGGTGTCATGGTCGGGTTTGTTGTCGGAGATACAACACCGATTACACCAATCGGTTTTGCAACCTTTACAATACCTTCTGCATCATCATACTCGATGATTCCACGGCTCTTAACACCTTTTAATTTTGCCCATACGGCTTTTGCTTTTCCTTTGTTTTTCTTGATCTTATCTTCATAGACACCCATACGTGTCTCTTCTACAGCCATCTTTGCCAGCATCTCTCCGTTGTCATAGATGATCTTTCCGATAGCACGTACTGCTTTATCTACATCTTCCTGTGAGAACTGTTCAAATTCTTGCTGTGCAACTCTTCCCTTCTGAATGAGATCTAATACATATTCCTTTGCTTCCATTTCGACTCCTCCTTAAGCGTAAACTCTAACGTTATATGTACAATGTACTACATTGCACATATCATTTCAATCGGCATTACATAAAAAAATAACCTTCGTTTTTTGTGCATATCGCACAATTTCAAAGGTTATTTGCGTCTATTTTTTAACACTTTTGACATTTTTTTATCAATTCCTGTTCAAAATCACTTTTACAGCAACAGCTCCTGCCACAGCTTCAGACGTTCGTCCATGAAGTCCGCAATCGCTTTCTTATCTCTTGCCTCCAGAATATCCACCTCTTTCAGATAATTATCCGGAAGTGCATTCAGCATATTTCTCTCAACAGATACCTCAATTGCCTTGTGTCTGGTAAACGACGCAATCTTCCGCACGATACTGTCCAGCTGATACAGCATACGGTTCTTGGATATCTCACTCAGATATTCGTTAAATTTCTTACTTGCCTGATACATTCCTTCAATATCCGCAGGAACTTCATTCATAATCTTCTGAAATTCCAGTCCGTACCCACGAAGCTTACGTATCTCTTCGTCAGAAGCGTTCAGAATTGCCAGATACAATACTGAATTTGCAACTGCAATCTTCACTTCCAGAAGCTCTTCCATCGAATGCTCTGACAGAATCAATCCGTACAACAGCGGATCCAGAAGCTTATTATTATACTCTTCCACAACAAAGGTGCCTTCCGAACGCCGGATCTCAAGGACTCCAAACGCAACCAGAACCTTCAGTGCCTCTCTGACCGCATTACGGCTTACCCCAAGCTTTTCGCTAAACTCCACTTCTGTCGGGATCTTGTCGCCCGGCTTCAGTTCACCGCTGATCAGCGCATCCGTAATTCTCTTCACGAGGATCTCTGAGATGGATCCCTTCGGAAGCTCCGCAAACAAATTATTATTTTCCATGTGTCATCACTTTCCATACCATATTCTCATTCATGCCCCCGCCCGGAACATGCAACATTGAATCTATTATAGCAGACTGTTCAGACGATTTACAAGTAATATCCGAAATTATCTTAATATCCATCCCTGTCTCCAGTCTAAGCACTCTGACTTTTATTCACCATACAGATGCCGACACACACCAGAAACAGAGCTGTTACTCCCCGAATAGTGAATGCCTGATTCTTTTCTCCCAGCAATAATGCTGACAGAATCACTCCAAACATCGGATTACTGAACCCGAAGATCGCTACTTTTCCTACCGGATTACAGGAAAGCAGCAGACTCCAGAGCGAGTATGCAACCGCAGATATCAGGCCCATGTATGCAAGAAGTATTGCTGACGCAGCTGTAAAACCACTCACCCTGCCGCCGCCGGCAAGTCCGATCACAGAAAGCACAACTCCGCCAAACAAAAACTGATAACCGCACAGGGTAAATGTATCTTCTTTCGCCGAATACCGTTTGATCAATACCGAAGATAACGCAGACGCAAACGCCGACAGCATAATGGCTCCTTCTCCTGCAAATGACAGATTCAGATCGATTCCGGCACCTGTAAGATTGATCAGCACAACCCCTGCGAATCCGATGATACAGCCTGTCATTTTGCCGGGAGTAATCTTTTCACGAAAGACCACTGCTGACAAAAAAATAGCAAAGAACACATTGGAGGCGGTAATGATCGAAGACTTCACCCCTGTTGTATGTGCCAGTCCCATATAGAAAAAAACATATTGAAAGATCGTCTGCACCGCTCCAAGCCTGATCACCATCGACCAGGAAGAACATTTCGGGCACAGAATACGTCCGCTCATAAAGCTGCCAATCACGATCACCATGATTCCCGCCAGTGAAAACCGGTATCCTGCAAACAGAAGCTGTGACATCGAATCACTTTCTGCAATCTCAAAAAGTCGGTATCCTATTTTGATACTCGGGAATGCACTTCCCCAGAGCAGGCAGCACAGCAGAGCTACAGCGCAGACCATACCCGGTTTTGTAATCGTTAATGTATCTTTTTTCATAAGATGACCATCCTTATTACTTTTGAATTATAAACTATTTTCACAGTTGCTCACCCTAAAAATATATATGGAAAACAAAGATTTTTCAACCTCTTTCTTGCAGGGTGATTCTTTTCCTGTACATTTTCACTGCTGATGTAGTACAATAAGTGGAAAAGAGGAGTGAAAGATTATGAATCAGACATTATTAACAGATAAAAAGATAGCAGTTGTCGGCATAGGCGGAGTTGGCGGATACATTGCCGGAATGCTCGCAAAACATTATCCGCATGTCACACTTGCCGCCAGGGGAAAGCGAAAGGAGGCCCTTCAGAATCACGGACTGGTCCTTCACAGTGACTATAACGGAGAGATTACCGCATTTCCGGAAAAAATCGTTCCTGTAGAAGATATGGAAGAGCAGGATTACATCTTTGTCTGTGTAAAAAATTACTCGTTGGAAGAAGTATGCCGGAGTATGGCACAGGCTGTCACGGAGCATACCGTGATCATTCCTGTTATGAACGGAACCGACCCGGGAGACCGGATTCGGAATATACTGCACCAGGGAACGGTTGTAGACTCTCTGATCTATATCGTTGCATTTGCCAATGCCGACTATTCCATTACACAGCAGGGTAAGTTCGCCAATCTGTACATAGGAATCAAAAATGCCGACGCTTTACAGGCACGGGCTGTCTCCGAAGTTTCTGACATTCTTACGGGTGCAGGTATTGACCACAAATGTGCTCCTGACATTGAACAGGCCATCTGGAGAAAATACATCTTAAACTGTGCATACAACGTTGCAACCGCAGCCTACGACAACACCATCGGTGAGCTGCGCGCAGACCCCGAAAAAACGGCCGAATATGAACCTCTCGTACAGGAGGCCTACCAGATTGCCCTTGCAAAACAGGTAGACATCCGACCAAAACACATTGAGATCATCATCGACAAATTTC
>JAEDLC010000106.1 GCA_016295505.1 Dorea sp. | reverse complement strand
CAAAGGCAATGAAGGAATTTGGTATTAAACTGGCTTAATTACAGAAAATGTTGTACAATATAGAATAATAAAGATAAGAGGGATATCATATCTGATGATACATATATGATATCCTTTTTTAACATGATGTGACAGGAGGATGAAAAAGATGGTACAGGCAATCATGCATGGATGCAATGGACATATGGGCCGTGTAATCACGGATATCATAAAAAACAGTGAAGGGATTGAACTGGTTGCCGGAATTGATAAATACACGGGAATTCCAAATGAATATCCCGTTTTTGACAGTATTGAAAAGTGTAATATAAAAGCGGACGTGATCATTGATTTTTCAAACGCGGCAGCGATAGATGCACTTCTTGATTACTGTGTGGAAAGACAGGTTCCGGTTGTACTGTGTACGACAGGCCTTTCTGAAGAGCAGCTTGCAAAAGTGGAAGAGGCTGCAAAAAAGGTGGCTGTCCTGAAGTCTGCCAATATGTCGCTTGGAATTAATCTGTTGTTAAAGCTTCTGCAGGATGCAACGAAGGTACTTTCTCCTGCAGGCTATGATATTGAACTGGTGGAAAGACATCACAATCAGAAACTGGATGCACCGAGTGGTACTGCGATCGCTCTGGCAGATTCTATCAATGAATCTGTGGGCAATCAGTATACATATGTATATGACAGAAGTCAGGTGCGTCAGAAAAGAGATGCAAAAGAGATTGGAATCTCTGCAGTTCGCGGCGGAACGATTGTTGGGGACCATGAAGTGATCTACGCCGGAACGGACGAAGTGATTGAGTTCAGACATACAGCTTATTCCAAGGCCGTATTTGGAAAAGGTGCTGTTGAAGCGGCAAGATTTCTGGCTGGGAAACCGGCGGGAAGATATGACATGTCAGATGTGATTCAATTTTAAGACAGGTATGCCTATATTCAGTTCGGAAAGAACTGTATGATATAGAATGTTATTATATTATGGGAGGAAGTTATGAAAAAGTTAGAAGAGAGGTATCTGGAGAGACTTTCTCAGCTTTATCCAACCATCGCCAAAGCATCGACGGAGATCATTAATCTGCAGGCGATTCTGAATCTGCCGAAAGGCACGGAACATTTTTTGACTGATATTCATGGTGAATATGAGGCTTTTTCGCATGTTCTTAAGAATGGATCAGGATCAGTGCGCCGTAAAATCGATGATGTATTCGGAAATACTATGAGTAGCAGGGAGAAGCAGACCCTTGCTACTCTTATTTATTATCCGAAGGAAAAGATGGACAGAATTAAAAAGACTGAGGAAAACATGGAAGACTGGTATAAGATTACACTGTACCGTCTGATCGAGGTATGTAAGAGAACGGCAAGCAAATATACCCGTTCTAAGGTCAGAAAGGCACTGCCGCCTGATTTTGCGTACGTGATTGAAGAATTGATCACTGAAAAATCAGAGATTACGGATAAGGAATCTTATTACAATTCTATTGTCAATACGATCATCGAGATCGGAAGGGCAGAGAAGTTTATTATTGCGCTGTGCGAGCTGATTCAGAGACTGACGGTCGATCATCTGCATATTGTTGGGGATATATTTGACAGAGGTCCGGGACCGCACATTATTATGGATAAGCTGATGGGTTACCATTCCGTAGATATTCAATGGGGAAATCATGATGTATTGTGGATGGGAGCTGCCGCAGGACAGAGAGGATGTATTGCAAATGTGATCCGAATCTGCGCCCGTTACGGCAATCTGGACATTCTGGAAGAAGGATACGGAATCAATCTGCTTCCACTGGCAACATTTGCAATGAGCACATACAGGGATGATCCATGTGAGTGCTTCAAACTGAAAGGACACCCGAATTACAACCCGAGTGAAATGCTGATGGATATCAAGATGCACAAGGCAATCTCTGTGATTCAGTTCAAGGTGGAAGGTCAGATTATCAAGAAAAATCCGGGATTCAAGATGGAAAAGAGAAATCTGCTTCATCATATTGATTATGAAAAGGGAACGATAGAACTGGACGGACAGGAGTACGAACTGCTTGATAAGAATTTCCCTACGATTGATCCGAAAAAGCCATATGCTCTGACCAAAGAAGAAGAGGATATCATGGAGCGTCTGGAACGGGCATTTACCAATTGTGAGAAGCTGCAGAGTCATATGAAGTTCCTTCTGAATAAAGGAGGATTGTATAAGGTATATAATGGCAATCTGCTGTATCATGGCTGTGTTCCGCTGAATGAAGACGGATCATTGAAAAAAGTGCGTCTCTATGGACATACATATAAAGGAAGGAGTCTCTATGAGATTCTGGAGAGCTATGTAAGAAAAGGCTTCTATGCGGTGGACCCGAAGGAAAGAGAACGTGGAAAAGATATGATGTGGTACATCTGGCTCAGTGAGAATTCGCCGCTGTTCGGAAAGGATAAGATGGCTACATTTGAACGGTATTTCCTTGCGGAAAAAGAGACGCATAAAGAGAAAAAGAATGCATATTACCGCCTGCTGGAAGATGAGAAAGTAATCAATAATATTCTGAAGGAATTCGGACTTCCAAGTGAAGGATCCTACATTATTAATGGTCATGTTCCGGTGAAGAGTAAGGATGGAGAAAATCCGATCAAATGCGGTGGAAAAGTGCTGGTCATTGACGGAGGATTTTCCAGAGCCTATCAGAAAGAAACCGGAATTGCAGGATATACACTGATCTACAATTCCTATGGTCTGATCCTTGCAGCACATGAGCCATTTGAATCTACGGAAGCAGCAATCGAAAAGGAAAGTGATATTCATTCGGACAGTACGGTTGTAGAACGGGTTCTGGAACGTAAAAAAGTCGGAGATACGGATACAGGAAGAGAACTGAAAGAACAGATTGAGGATCTGGAAGTCCTGATGGCAGCATATCGGAGCGGTCAGATTGCAGAACGGCTGTAAAAAATGTATAATTAGTAAAAAATCCCATGATTTCCATGGTATATGTCGGACATAATCTGCAAATATTACAAGCAACAAGTAATACTTGATTATAGATGAATATACATGAAAGGGAGATCAAAAATGAAACAGTTGAAAAAATGGGGATTAATTCTGATGTGTACAGGAGTGATGATGGGGCTTACAGCCTGCGGCAATAATACAAATGATGATAACGCGGCCAATGACAATGCTGCGACGGAAGGAACCACAGATAACAATAACAATGGCGGTGTTGTTGAAGATATAGGAAATGACGTGCAAGACGGTATTGATAATATAGAAAATGGTCTGGATAACAATAATAATACGAATAATACTGTGAATGATACTACAGACAATAACAATACCGGACTGAATGATAAGAACAACACTACCGGTACAGACAATACAAACAATACGATGGAAAAAAATCAGAAATAATAAGATCCTTTGGATCAGAAACTAAGAACTGCGGGGAATGCCGAAAAGAATTGGAGGCATTCCCCGCAGTTCTTTTACTGGACTTAAATGCTTTAGTGTGGTAAAATATGCCGAAAAGAACAGCAGATACTATACAAGGAGTACATATAATGAGATTCAGACCATGTATTGATATTCATAATGGAAAAGTTAAGCAGATTGTGGGGGGAAGTCTTACGGATGAAAATGATCAGGCAGTGGAGAATTTTTCATCCGTTCAGAATGCAGATTATTTTGCACATCTGTATCAGAAGGACGGATTGAAGGGAGGACATGTGATTCTTTTGAATCCTCCATCTTCCGGGTATTATGAACAGACAAAGATGCAGGCGGTAAAGGCGCTGATGGCATATCCGGGCGGACTTCAGGTCGGCGGAGGCATTACAGCCGAAAATGCCGCAGAGTATATCGAGGCAGGGGCAAGTCATGTGATCGTGACTTCATATGTGTTTCAGGATGGAGAGATCCAATGGGATCGAATGGAGGGACTTTGCAAAGAGGTAGGAAAAGAACGTGTAGTGATCGATGTAAGCTGCCGGAAAAGGGACGGAGAATATTATATTGTGACAAATCGGTGGCAGACCTTTACTCAGGTGAAACTGGATGCAGAGATACTTCGCAGGATTTCTGCATACTGCGATGAATTTCTGGTGCATGGAGTAGATGTGGAGGGAAAAGCTTCCGGAGTGGAGGATGAACTGATCGAAATCCTGAGCGAACAGCAGCAGATACCTGTCACTTATGCCGGGGGGATCGGAAGTCTGGAGGATCTGCGGCATTTTCGGGAGATTTCACATGGAAAGCTGGATTTTACCATAGGAAGTGCACTGGATCTGTTTGGAGGAACGATTCCTTATCAGGAGGTAAGACAGTACAGGTAGGAGTGAACTGTTTTAGTAATTCACACCGTACCGCCACCTGACATGCGCATTCGTCGTGCTTACGCACTTCAGTTTCGCACTGCGTGCTAAGAATGCTTATGCAGGTGGCGGTTACGAGTTCCCTCGTACCAGAAAGATAGCATCTGCCCTTTCCTGCATGCAGAAGGCAGATGTTATCTTTCTGGTACGGAGTGAACTGTAACAGCGAGGTAAACAGTTTGTGAACACTTTATAAACGGGTTGAATTGAATTATAGATAGTGCTAGAATGGGGATTAGAGTGGTCGTATTGTGACTATAATTAGTAGTAAGGAGCATACAGTCAATATGGGTTTAATACAGAAATTATTTGGAACGCACAGTGAAAATGAATTGAAAAGAATCTATCCGATCGCAGATGCAATTGAAGCGCTTGATTCTGAGATGCAGAGTCTTTCGGATGAAGAGCTCAGAAATAAAACGAAAGAATTCAAAGAGCGTCTTGCAAATGGTGAGACTCTGGATGATATTCTCCCGGAAGCATATGCGGCCGTTCGGGAAGCAGCATATCGTACACTTGGAATGAAGCATTATCGTGTACAGCTGATTGGTGGAATTATTCTTCATCAGGGACGTATCGCTGAGATGAAGACCGGTGAGGGAAAGACACTGGTTGCAACACTTCCGGCATATCTGAATGCATTGTCCGGAAAAGGAGTTCACGTTGTAACGGTCAATGATTATCTGGCAAAGCGAGATGCTGAGTGGATGGGACAGGTTCACGAATTTCTGGGACTGACGGTCGGAGTTGTATTGAACGGTATGGATAATGATGAACGGCGTGCGGCATACAATTGTGACATTACTTATGTTACAAACAATGAGCTGGGATTCGATTATCTGAGAGACAATATGGTTATATATAAGGAACAGCTGGTTCAGAGAGGGCTGAATTATGCCCTGATCGATGAGGTTGACTCTGTATTGATTGACGAAGCAAGAACTCCGCTGATCATATCCGGACAGAGTGGAAAGTCAACAAAGCTCTATGATGCGTGTGATATTCTGGCACGGCAGCTGGAACGGGGAGAAGCCAGTGGAGAGTTCTCCAAGATCAATGCAATCATGGGTGAAGAGATTGAAGAGACCGGGGATTTTATTGTAAATGAGAAAGAAAAGAATATCAATCTGACAGAGGATGGTGTGAAAAAGGTTGAGAAGTTCTTCCATATTGACAACCTTGCAGATCCGGAAAATCTGGAAATTCAGCATAATATCATCCTGGCGCTCCGGGCACATAATCTGATGTTCCGCGATAAGGATTATGTCGTAAAAGATGATGAAGTTCTGATTGTTGATGAATTTACAGGTCGTATTATGCCTGGACGTCGTTATTCAGATGGACTTCATCAGGCAATTGAAGCAAAGGAGCATGTAAAGGTAAAACGGGAAAGTAAAACGCTGGCAACCATTACATTCCAGAACCTGTTTAATAAGTTCACAAAGAAAGCAGGTATGACAGGTACTGCATTGACGGAAGAAAAAGAATTCCGTGAGATCTATGGAATGGACGTTATTGAGATCCCGACCAATGTTCCGGTTATCCGTAAGGATCTTGAGGATGCGGTATATAAAACACAGAAAGAAAAGTTCCGTGCTGTCTGTGACGCAATTGAAGAAGCTCATGAGAGACATCAGCCGGTACTGGTTGGTACGATTACGATTGAAAATTCCGAGCTTCTGAGTGGCATGCTGAAACGCCGCGGAATCAAACATAATGTGTTGAACGCCAAATTCCATGAGATGGAAGCCGAAATCGTTGCACAGGCAGGTGTACATGATGCAGTAACCATCGCCACCAATATGGCCGGACGTGGTACGGATATTAAGCTGGATGATGAGGCAAGAGCAGCAGGCGGTCTGAAGATCATCGGTACTGAGCGTCATGAATCCAGACGAATTGACAATCAGCTGCGTGGTCGTTCCGG
>JAEDLC010000013.1 GCA_016295505.1 Dorea sp. | reverse complement strand
GAAAAGTTTTTGTTTGAACTGAATGACGGCAATATGATCGAAAGTGTTTTAATGAAATATAATTATGGTAATTCCGTATGTATTTCTTCTCAGGCTGGATGCCGGATGGGATGCCGTTTCTGTGCATCCACGATTGGTGGTCTGGAGAGAAATCTGGAACCTTCTGAGATGCTCAGACAGATCTATCACATCCAGAAAGTATCCGGAGAGAGAGTATCAAACGTGGTAGTCATGGGAACGGGAGAACCACTGGATAATTATGAGAATTTTGTGAAATTTATCCATATGCTGAGCGATGAACATGGACTGAATATCGGGCAGCGAAATATTACGGCATCGACCTGTGGAATCGTACCAAATATGAAACGACTTGCAGAAGAGGGGCTTCAGATCACGCTTGCACTGTCACTTCATGGTTCCAGCCAGGAAAAACGAAAGAAGCTGATGCCGGTGGCTAATAAGTATCAACTGGAAGAAGTTCTGGAGGCCTGTGATTATTATTTTGAAAAAACAGGAAGAAGAATCACATTTGAATACAGTCTGGTCAAGGGTGTAAATGATCAGCCGGATGACGTCAGAGAACTGACGGCGATTCTGAAGAAAAGAAACTGTCATCTGAATCTGATTCCGGTCAATCCGATCAAAGAAAGAGATTTTAAGAAACCGGACAGGAAAAATGCCCTGGAATTCAAAAATAAACTTGAAAAAAACGGAATTAATGTTACTATAAGAAGGGAAAGAGGCTCTGATATTGACGGGGCCTGCGGACAGCTGCGGAGACGACATGCTGCCGCCGATAAAGGAGAAACAGATGAAATTATATGCAATGACTGATGTAGGAAGAAAACGCGAGGTCAATCAGGATTATGTATATGTGACGGATCAACCGATTGGTCCATTTCCCAACCTGCTTGCGGTTGCCGATGGAATGGGAGGCCACAAGGCGGGAGATTTTGCGTCCAAATATACAGTGAATGTGTTGAAAGAGGAACTTCAGCAGACGCCTCTGAATAAGCCTGAGGAGATCCTGCGCAATGTAGTCAGTGTTGCAAACCATAAGCTGATTGAAGCTGCGGCAACTGATATTAAACTGGAAGGAATGGGCACGACGCTGGTTGCTGCGACAATCGTTGGTAATACACTGTATTTCGCAAATGTGGGAGACAGCAGGCTATATCTGATCAATGATAAGATTCGTCAGCTTTCCAAGGATCATTCCCTTGTAGAGGAGATGGTTCGTCTCGGAGGAATCAAAGCTGAGGAGGCCAGAAACCATCCGGACAAGAATATTATTACACGGGCAATCGGAGTAAAAGAAGACGTAGAAGCAGATATCTATGAATATCGTCTGAAAAGGGGAGATACGATATTGATGTGTACAGATGGACTCAGCAATATGGTAGAAGACGAGGATATGTTTGACATTGTAAAGGGTGCCCGGGATGTAGTAGAAGCAGTGCAGATGTTGATTGAAAAGGCAAATAGCAATGGTGGGAGAGATAATATAGGGGTTATCATAGCAGAGCCACTTGCAGATGAGGTGAGTGTATGGTAAAAGATGGAATATTTCTGGGAAAACGATATGAAGTACTCAGCAAGATCGGTGCCGGCGGCATGGCAGATGTCTATAAAGGCAAAGATACCATGTTGAATCGTTACGTGGCGATCAAGGTATTAAAGAAAGAGTACAAAGAAGATGAGAATTTTGTGCGTAAATTCCGTTCTGAAGCACAGGCGGCAGCGGGGCTTATGCATCCGAATATTGTGAATGTATACGATGTTGGCGAAGACCGCGGCCTGAATTATATGGTCATGGAGCTGGTCGAGGGAATTACGTTAAAGGAATACATTGAAAGAAAAGGCAGATTGTCCCACAAAGAGACGATCAGTATTGCAATACAGATGTGTAGCGGTATTGGCGCGGCACATGCGGCAAATATCATTCACAGAGATATTAAGCCGCAGAATATTATTATATCCAGAGATGGAAAGGTAAAAGTAACGGACTTTGGAATTGCCAAGGCGACAACTTCCAATACGGTCAGTACCAATGCAATGGGTTCCGTTCATTATACCTCTCCGGAGCAGGCAAGAGGTGGATTCAGTGATCAGAAAAGTGACATCTATTCTATTGGTATTACACTCTTTGAGATGGTAACGGGACAGGTGCCATTTGATGGAGATTCTACCGTAGCGGTTGCGATGAAGCATCTTCAGCAGGAGATCACGCCGCCTTCCGATCTGGTTCCGGATATTCCGTACAGTCTGGAACAGATTATATTAAAATGTACGCAGAAAAATTCTGAACGCAGATATAAGAGTACCGGGGAACTGATTCAGGATCTGAAGCGTTCACTTGTAGATCCGGACGGCGACTTTGTAGTAATTCCGCCACTTCGGAATGCAGATACAGTCATTATCACGGATGATGAACTGGATAATATCCGCAGTTCATATGATGACGATGATGATTACGACGACGAATATGATGATGAGTATGATGATGACGATTACGACGATGATGACGATGATGATTACGACGATGATTATGTGCCAAGACGTGGGAAAAAAGGGAGATCTTCCGATGAAGTAAATCCACGTATGGGTAAGGTCATGAAGATTCTGACGATCGTTGTCGCTGTGATCATTGTATTCATACTGGTATTTACCATTGGTAAAGCAGCAGGTGTGTTCAAGTTTGGACCGTCACTCAGTTCTGAGGAGACAGAAGAAAAGGTCAAAGTGCCAAACGTTGTGGGAATGACGGAAGAGGAGGCAAAAGAAACTCTGAATAAAAAGGGCCTTGGCTTCAAGGTGGATGAACGGAAAGAATCCAAAAAATATGAAGAAGGAACAGTATCCGAGCAGAAAACAGAGGCTGGAGAAAGAGTAGCGAAAAACACAACGATCCATGTGGTGATCAGCTCAGGTCTGGTCGGAGATAAGATTCCTGTTCCGGATGTAAGTGGAAAGAGTGAAGATGAGGCTCAGAAGGCATTGAAAAATGCGGGATTCAATAAGATATCTTCCGAGTTTGAATACAGTGACGATGTGGAAGAGGGAAAAGTGATTGGAACCACACCGTCAGCAGGAGCAGAAGCAACCAAGGAAACAGAGATCGTTATGAAGGTCAGCAAGGGAAGCGATAAGAAGACGGTTCCAAATCTTCTCGGAAAAGAAGATTCCGAAGCACAGAGTATGATCAAGAGTGCGGGACTGTCTGTCGGCAAAGTGACGTATGATTATAATGACAGTGTTCCTAAGGGACAGGTGGTATCACAGTCAGTGGAAGCGGGCTCTAAGGTCGCAGAAGGTACAGAGATTGACATTGTGGTAAGTAACGGAGCAAAACCGGAAGAGAAGATTCAGGTGCAGAGTTTTGTCGGAAAGGCGGAAAGCGAACTGAAAAACTGGGCTGCATCCAATGGTCTGTATACCAATGTATCCGGTTCACAGCACAGCGATACTTATCCAAAAGGATGTATCATCTCCCAGAGTCCACCGTCCGGAAGCGTATCCAAGGGTGAGACGATCAGTTATATCATCAGCCTTGGACCAAGCCAGTCCGGTGATTCGGAAGGAACAGATACGAATTAATAACAGAAAGAATAGTCAGACAGGATTATTTTATGCAGGGAAAGATTATAAAGGGTATTGCAGGATTCTACTACGTTCATGTAGTAGAATCCGCTGTTTATGAATGCAAAGCAAAAGGTGTGTTTCGAAAGGAAAAAGTAAAACCTCTGGTAGGTGATAATGTGGAGATAGAGGTGCTGGATGAGAACTCCAGGACCGGTAATATTGTAAAGCTTCTTCCGCGAAAGAACGAACTGATACGTCCGGCGGTAGCTAATATTGACCAGGCGCTGGTTGTGTTTGCAATTGCCAAGCCGGATCCACACTTTAATCTTCTGGATCGTTTTCTGGTTATGATGGAGAGTAAGGAGATACCGGTTGTCCTTTGCTTTAATAAAGAGGATATTGCAGAGGAATCACAGGTGGAACAATTAAAGTCCGTGTATGGAAAATGTGGATGTCCTCTGCTTTTTGTCAGTGCGAAGGAAGAACGGAATATAGAACAGATCCGTCGTATGCTGCATGGAAAGACGACTGCAATTGCCGGTCCTTCCGGTGTGGGCAAATCTTCCATCATCAATCTGCTGCAGCCGGAAGCAAATATGGAGACCGGAGCAATCAGCAACAAGATCGACAGGGGCAGACATACCACAAGACATTCTGAGTTATTTGCAATTGATGAAAATTCATATATCATGGACACACCGGGATTCAGTTCGCTCTATGTAAACGATTTTGAAAAAGAGGAACTGAAGTACTGTTTTCCGGAGTTTATGGAATATGAAGGCATGTGCAGGTTTCAGGGATGTGACCATGTGCATGAACCGGACTGTGCAGTAAAACGGGCGGTAAATGAGGGAAAGATTCATAGGATCCGATATGAGGATTATCTTGAAATATATGAAGAAATGAAGAATAAGAGGAGGTATTAGCGGTGAAATATGTATTATCCCCGTCCATTCTTTCGGCAGACTTTAAAATGCTGGGGGAGGAAATGAGAAAAACCGAAAAAAATGGCGCTGGATATATTCATTTTGATGTTATGGATGGATTATTTGTTCCGAGTATATCTTTTGGAATTCCGGTACTGGCTTCCATTCATAATGCGACGGAACAGGTGATGGATGTACATCTGATGATACAGGAGCCGATCCGTTATATTGAGGAATTTCACAAGGCAGGAGCAGACATTGTTACAATCCATCTGGAAGCCTGTGAAGATGTGAAAGCGACTCTGGATAAGATCCATGCGTGTGATATGAAAGCCGGATTATCCATCTGTCCGGAGACAGAGGCAGAAGCGATTGAACCTTATCTTGCAGATGTGGACATGATTCTGGTTATGAGTGTACATCCCGGTTTCGGCGGACAGAAGTTTATTCCGGAATCACTGGATAAGATCCGTAAAGTGAGGGGAATTCTGGAACAACAAGAACTTTCCGTGGATATACAGGTGGACGGAGGGGTTCATCTTGGTAATGTCCGGGAAGTTCTGGATGCAGGAGCAAATGTGATTGTTGCCGGGTCGGCAGTTTTCAAAGGCGATGCGGGACAGAATACAAAAGAGTTTATGGAGATATTAAAGGATTATGAGTAAGAGGATTGTGATAATCAGCGGAGGGGAACTGAATGAGGAGTTTGTTCTTTCTGTTTTGAATCGGGAGGAAAATGACTGGATTATTGGTGTGGATAAAGGAATGGAATTCCTGTATCACCATAAGATCCTTCCGAATTATATAGTGGGAGATTTCGACAGTGTGAACGGGGAAATTGCAGATTATTATCGCAATGAAACCAGTGTTCCGATCAGGGAGTTTAATCCGGTGAAGGATGCATCTGATACTGAGATTGCAATACGGCTTGCCATGACGCTCGGCTGTAAAGAATTGATTATCCTTGGAGCTACCGGAGGACGAATCGATCATCTCTGGGCCAATGTGCAGAGTCTCAGCATTCCATTTAAGGCAGGAATCGATGCCGTGATTCTGGATAGTCAGAATCTGATTCGCCTGATCGGAGGCGGGAAGACCGTACTGAAAAAGGAAGAAGCGTATGGGCCGTATTTTTCAGTATTTCCGCTTGGAGAAGAGATTTTCAGTTTCAGTATTACAGGGGCGAAATACCCGCTCAGTAACCATATACTGACGCCGTATAACAGTCTTTGTGTCAGCAATCAGATCGAGGGGGATGAGGTGACGATCAGTTTTCCGACCGGAACAGTGATTCTGATGCAGACACGGGATAAAGAAAAGTAGCAGAGATGTTATTCTGATTTATTCACAAAAAAGTCCGAATATGATATACTGATTATCGTTGTGTTTGGATTATCAGGCTTTGAGGAGGTAATATAGAAGATGAAATTAGGTATCGTTGGATTACCAAACGTGGGAAAAAGTACATTGTTTAATTCGCTGACAAAAGCGGGAGCGGAATCGGCCAACTATCCGTTCTGTACCATTGACCCGAATGTGGGTGTGGTTACAGTACCGGATGAGAGACTGAATGTCTTAGGAGAGATGTACCATACGAAAAAGATTATTCCGGCTGCAATCGAATTTGTTGATATTGCAGGTCTGGTAAAAGGCGCTTCCAAAGGTGAGGGTCTTGGAAACCAGTTTCTTGCCAATATTCGTGAAGTAGATGCCATTGTACATGTGGTAAGATGTTTTGAAGATACGAATATTGTGCATGTAGATGGAAGTATTAATCCGCTGAGAGACATTGAGACAATTAATTTTGAGCTTATTTTTTCTGATCTTGAGATATTGGAAAGAAGAATTGCCAAGACGGTCAAGGTTGCAAGAAATGATAAATCTGCAGCGAAAGAACTGGAACTGCTGAAAAAGATCAAAGAACATCTGGAAGAAGGAAAGCTTGCAAAAACATTTGACGGTGCAGAGGATGAGGACGAGCAGGCATGGTTGGAAAGCTATAATCTGCTGACATACAAACCGGTAATCTATGCAGCGAATGTAGCGGAAGATGATCTGGCTGATGACGGAGTATCCAATGCCGGTGTTCAGGCGGTAAGAGAATACGCTGCATCTGAAGAAAGTGAAGTATTTGTAGTGTGTGCACAGATTGAGCAGGAGATCGCAGAGCTGGATGATGATGAAAAGAAGATGTTCCTGGAAGATCTTGGACTTTCCGAGTCCGGACTTGAGAAGCTGATTAAAGCCAGTTATAAACTTCTCGGGCTGATCAGTTACCTGACAGCAGGTGAGCCGGAGGTTCGTGCATGGACGATTACCAGAGGAACAAAAGCACCTCAGGCAGCAGGAAAGATCCACTCTGATTTTGAGAGAGGATTTATCCGTGCGGAAGTGGTATCCTATGATGATCTGATCGCCTGCGGAACTCATGCGGCGGCAAAGGAAAAGGGTCTGATCCGTCTGGAAGGAAAGGATTATGTTGTGCAGGATGGCGATATCATGCTGTTCAGGTTCAATGTATAAGAAATGAGTAAAAGGAAGTCGATTAACAGATGCACAGAACAATAGATTTCCCGAATATCGGGATTCATTTAACATCCGTTGGAGATCATATCACTATCTTTGGCTTTGATATTGCATATTATGGAATCATTATAGGACTTGGAATTCTTGCGGGACTTCTGATCGCTGTTGCAGAAGCAAAAAGGAGCGGGCAGAATCCGGAGGTGTATTATGATTTGGTTATATATGCTGTTATTTTTTCTATCATAGGAGCCAGATTGTATTATGTGATCTTTTCATGGGATATGTATAAGGATGATTTGAAGAGCATTCTGAATATCAGGCAGGGGGGCCTCGCAATCTACGGAGGTGTGATTGCGGCAATTATTACGGTTTTTGTGTTTGCAAAAGTGAGAAAGCTGTCACCGTACCTGATCTTTGATACAGCCGGTCTGGGACTGGTGGCCGGTCAGATGATCGGAAGATGGGGAAATTTCTTTAACAGAGAGGCATTTGGAGAATATACGGACAGTTTTCTTGCGATGCGGCTTCCGGAGGATGCGGTGCGACAGTCTGATATTACGGAACTGATGCGGCAGAATATGGAGACCATCAAGGGAGTGAATTATATACAGGTACATCCGACGTATCTGTATGAATCGTTGTGGTGTCTGATGGTATTGGTGATCATGCTGCTGTACCGTAAGCATAAAAAGTTTGACGGAGAAGTATTTCTGGTATATTTACTGGGATATGGACTGGGAAGAGTCTGGATTGAAGGTCTTCGAACGGATCAGCTGCTCCTTCCGAAGATTGGACTGCCGGTTTCACAGATGCTCGCTGGAGTGATCGTGATCGTTTCACTGGTGTTGATATTATATAATCGCAGAAAATGTAAAAAAGAAATATAGAGTAATCTCGCGGGAGAAAAAGCGGGTGTTTCAAAACTATGAAAATGGTAAATCATGGTTTTGAAACACCCGCTTTTTTATTTGAATTCTATAATCCGGAAAGTCTGGAAAGTGCTGCTTTGTCTGCAACGATGGTTACATCGTTGTGTAACTGGAGAATCGAAGCCGGGACAGCAGGAGTAATCGGACCGTGAAGAACCTCGTTCAGGATCTCAGCCTTGCTTTCACCACTTACAATCACAAGGATCTTTCTGGCCTGCATGATGCTTTTGATTCCCATGGTGTAAGCCTGCTTTGGAACATCATCTTCGGATTCAAAGAAGCGTTTATTTGCTTCTATTGTACTTTCTGTCAAATCTACACAATGTGTTTCCTTTTCGAATGCAGCACCAGGTTCATTGAATCCGATATGTCCATTATGTCCAAGACCAAGTAACTGGAGATCGATGCCTCCTTCGCGGGCAATGATCTGATTGTATTCCCTGCATGCCTTTTCTGAATCGGCTTCCAGTCCGTCCGGTACAAAAGTACGTGCTTTATCGATATTTACATGATTGAAAAGATTGGTGTTCATAAAGTAACGATAACTCTGATCATTGTCAGGCCCCAATCCTTTATATTCATCCAGGTTAATACTGGTTACGTGGGAAAAATCGAGGTCTCCTTTTTTATACCATTCGATCAGCTGCTGGTAGGTTCCTACAGGAGAAGAACCGGTTGCCAGACCAAGAACACAGTTTGGCTTCATAATAATTTGTGCAGAGATAATATTTGCGGCTTTGCGGCTCATGTCCTGATAATTTTCTGCCTGGTAAATTGTCATGTTTCTCATTTCCTTTCTTCATATATTGATTTTGAGAATGAATTGTAGAATAACGCAATGTGATTGCGTCAACAGTTTTAAAGTATACCAAGAAATGCAGTTATTTCAATACGTAAGGAAGATCTAGAAAGAAGGAACGTCTGATTGTGCAAAATATACAAAAGAAAAATATAAAAATTATGTAAATTGCAGTCTGTTTTTGAAAAACGTGAAAGCGCTTTCAGAAGATGAAAGGGTACTTGAAAATAAAATCAACGCCGCTTATACTAAGTCCCAGAACGAAGGAGGTCAGGAAATATGAATGAGAAAGTGGAACAGTTAAAAGGAAAATTGATCGTATCCTGTCAGGCATTACCGAATGAGCCGCTTCATTCATCCTTTATTATGGGAAGAATGGCAGTAGCTGCAAAGATGGGAGGAGCATGCGGAATACGTGCCAATACAAAAGAAGATATTCAGGAGATTCAGTCTCAGGTAGATCTTCCGATCATCGGAATCGTAAAGAGAGATTACGATGACAGCCGGATCTATATTACACCGACAATGAGGGAAATAGAAGAACTGATGGAAGTAAAGCCGGAGATTATTGCAATGGATGCGACCATTTCTGAGAGACCGGGTCATAAGAGTCTGGACGAGTTTTTCCGAGAGGTGAAAGCCAGATATCCGGAACAGCTTTTTATGGCAGACTGCTCTACGGTAGAGGAAGCACTCCACGCAGATGAACTTGGATTTGACTTTATCGGAACGACTATGGTCGGTTATACAGAGCAGAGTAAAAATGATAAGATCGAGGCCAATGACTTTGAGATATTAAGAAAGATCGTTGCCAATGCAAAGCACAGAGTGATCGCTGAGGGCAATATCAATACACCGGAGAAAGCAAGAAGGGTAATCGAACTTGGCGCATTCAGTGTGGTCGTTGGTTCTATCATTACAAGACCGCAGCTGATTACAAAATCATTTGCAGAGGCCCTTGAATAATACGGGCACATAAAAGCAGAGCTTAATATTTTAACATAAAACAAGAAAATCATTCAATTAAGAAAAGGAGAAAACCATCATGAGAAATCTTGACAAGTACAAGGGAGTCATTCCTGCATTTTACGCATGTTACGACAAAGAAGGTAACATCAGTCCGGAAGGAGTACAGGCATTAACAAAATACTTCGTTGAAAAGGGAGTAAAAGGTGTCTATGTAAACGGTTCTTCCGGAGAATGTATTTACCAGAGTGTAGAAGACAGAAAGATCGTTCTGGAAAACGTAATGAAAGCAGCACAGGGAAAACTTACGGTCATTGCCCACGTTGCATGTAACAATACCAAAGACAGTATGGAACTTGCGGCACATGCAGAAAGCCTTGGTGTAGATGCGATTGCAGCAATCCCGCCGATCTATTTCCATCTGCCGGAGTATGCAATTGCTCAGTACTGGAATGATATCAGTTCTGCTGCTCCGAACACAGATTTTGTCATCTACAACATTCCACAGCTTGCGGGGGTTGCATTGACACAGAATCTGTTTGCCGAGATGAGAAAGAATCCGAGAGTCATTGGTGTAAAGAATTCTTCCATGCCGGTTCAGGATATCCAGATGTTCAAACAGGCTGCCGGTGAAGATTACATTATCTTTAATGGTCCGGACGAGCAGTTCATAAGCGGACGTGTGATCGGTGCAGAAGGTGCGATCGGCGGAACATACGGAGCTATGCCGGAATTATTCCTGAAAATGGATGAGCTTGTAAAAGCAGGTGATATGGAACAGGCAAGAGAGATCCAGTATGCTGTTGATGCAATCATATATAAAATGTGTTCCGGACACGGCAATATGTATGCAGTGATCAAGGCGATCCTTAAGATCAATGAAGGACTGGAACTCGGCGGAGTAAGAAGACCACTGGCAGATCTGGTGGAGAGCGATAATACAGTCGTAGAAGAAGCTGCAAAGATGATTCGCGATGCAAAAGCAAAATTTCTTGATTAAGAAAAGAGATGAGAGTTTTAGGAGGAAAAAACATGCAGGGCTTTACCGTTATTGATTTGATTATTTTAATTGTGTATCTGGCAGCAGTATTGATGGCCGGCCTTCATTTCGCAAAGAAAGAGATGAAGGGAAAAGAGTATTTCAAAGGAGACGGAACGATTCCGTGGTGGGTAACTTCCGTATCTATATTTGCGACATTGCTCAGTCCGATTTCATTCCTGTCACTGGCAGGAAATTCTTATGCAGGAACATGGATCATGTGGTTTGCTCAGCTCGGTATGCTGCTTGCGATCCCGCTGACGATCAGATTCTTTCTGCCGATCTACAGTAAGCTGGATATTGATACCGCATATCACTATCTGGAACTGAGATTCGGAAGCAAAGGACTTCGTGTTCTTGGCGCAGTTATGTTTATTATCTATCAGATCGGACGTATGTCCATTATTATGTATCTTCCGTGTATGGTACTTGGAAGCCTGACAGGAATCAATGTAAACCTGCTGATTATCATCATGGGTGTGATCGCGATTATATATTCATACACAGGTGGTCTGAAATCTGTACTCTGGACAGACTTTATTCAGGGATCTGTATTACTGATCGGTGTTACATTTTCACTGATCTTCCTGCTGACACATCTGGATGGAGGAATTGGTGCAATCTTCCATGCATTTGCAACAGAACACAAATTCCTGGCGGTAGATCAGCCGATCTTTAATCCGAATATTCTGAAAGACAGTGTATTCATCATGATCGTCGGTGCAGGATTCAACACCATGGGATCTTACGTATCCAGCCAGGATATTGTACAGCGTTTTACCACAACAACAGATACAAAGAAACTGAACAAGATGATGCTGACAAACGGTGCGTTATCTATCTTCATCGCAACCGTATTCTATCTGATCGGTACAGGCCTGTATGTATTCTATCAGCAGAATGCGCTTCCACCGGCAGCGGCACAGGATCAGATCTTTGCTTCTTACATTGCATTTGAACTTCCGGTTGGTGTAACGGGACTTCTTCTGGCAGCGATCTATGCAGCAGCACAGTCCACCTTATCTACCGGTCTGAACTCTGTGGCATCAAGCTGGACACTGGATATCCAGGCACGTCTGTCTAAGAAAGAGTTAAGCTTTGAAAAACAGACAAAGATTGGTCAGTATGTATCTCTGATCGTAGGTATCTTTGCAATCGCAGTTGCAATGGTTCTTGCAAACGGTGGTGTAAAATCCGCTTACGAATGGTTCAACGGATTCATGGGACTGGTACTTGGAATCCTGATCGGTTCCTTCATCCTGGGAGCATTTACGAAAGTTGCCAATACTTTTGGTACTACACTTGCATTTATTGCAGCATCTGCCGTTATGGTTTATATCAAATACTTTGTACCGGCTGAGAGCGTTTCCATCTGGTCTTACTCTATCATCTCCATCGCAGTGTCTCTGGTAGTAGGAATACCTGCAAGTTATATCTGGAGAAAAGTAAAAGGCGACACTTCTGTACCGGCACCACACACAACGGTATATAAAAACTAGGAAGGAACGGGAAATATGATATTTGGTAATATTAATAACCTGGAAGAGTTTTCGTATCTGGAGAAACAGATCATGGAATGTTTTGCGTATGCAAAGAGCCACGATCTGGCATCCTATGAAAAAGGAAGTCATGAGATTGACGGGGACAGACTTTTTGTAAATGTTGTGGAGTATACGACCACTACCCCGGAGGAACGTTTCTGGGAAGCACACAAAAATTATCTCGATGTACATGTGATGATTCATGGAACCGAACAGATCGATCTGAATTTTATCCGGAATATGGATGTAAAGGAATTTGTGGAAAAGGATGATTTTCTTCCGATGGAAGGGGAAAAGAACAGTTCCGTGATCTTAAGAGACGGAGATTTTCTGATCTGTTATCCGGGCGACGGACATCGTACAGCAGTGGCTGTAGATGGACCGGAGCAGATAAAAAAAGCGATCTTTAAAGTGCGTATAGCATAGAAGTGATGCAGCTTAGAGAGGCAAGTCGGAATCGGTGTTCCGGATTGCCTCTTTGGTGCGCCGTACAGCAAGAAGGTGCATGGGAATACATCGCTTAACAGGAAGCAGGCTTGAATACAGGAAAAGACAGAGGTATAATAATGAAAAAATATATAAGTATCGATATAGGCGGAACAGCGATAAAATATGGCGTGATCAATGAAAATGCAGAGATACTGTACCGCAGCGAAAGAGCAACGGAAGCGTATAAAGGCGGAGCGTCTGTTCTGGCGAAAGCAATGGATATCGCATCTGAACTGACTCAGATACATGAGATCAGCGGAATCTGCATCTCTACAGCGGGAATGGTGGATACCGGAAAAGGCGAGATCTTTTATTCAGCACCGTTGATTCCGGATTATGCCGGAACCAGATTTAAAGAGACAATGGAAAAAGAATATGGAATCCCATGTGAAGTGGAGAATGATGTCAATTGTGCAGGGCTTGCCGAGTATATGTCCGGTGCTGCAAAGGGAAGCAGTATTGCGCTTATACTGACCGTTGGAACCGGGATCGGAGGCTGTATCGTGGTTGACGGGAAGGTGTTTCATGGATTCAGCAACAGTGCCTGTGAAGTCGGCTATATGCATATGGATGACAGTGACTTTCAGACACTTGGCGCTGCAAGTATTCTGACCAGAAAAGTGGCCGAATGGAAGCAGGAGCCTGCAGAAAACTGGAATGGATACCACATTTTCGAGGAAGCAAAGAATGGGGACGAGATCTGTAACCGTGCAATTAATGATATGACAGATGTCCTGGGAAAAGGAATTGCCAATATCTGTTATGTGATCAATCCGGAGATCGTGGTTCTGGGCGGAGGAATTATGGCCCAGGAGGAATTCCTGAGAGACAGGATAGAGTCTGCACTGAAAAAGTATCTGGTTCCGAGTATTGCTGCAAATACCAGGATTGCATTTGCGAAGCATAAAAACGATGCGGGGATGCTGGGAGCATTTTATCATTTCATGGGATGCCGCCGGGAAAGTTAGGGAATAAAAAGGCATGGAATATTATGTAAAATCCGTAGTACCGATCATTGAATCAAATTATGATAAATTTACGACTGTAGAAAAGAATATTGCGGACTTTTTTATACAGAATCGTAAGAAAGTGGATTTTTCTGCAAAAGCAGTGGCAGAAAGACTGTTTGTATCAGAAGCTTCTTTATCAAGATTTGCAAAAAAATGTGGATACCGCGGATATCGGGAATTTGTCTATCAGTATGAAGAGACGTTTGTAGAAAAGCAGGAATCTATCACCGGCAATACAAGGATGGTCTTAAATGCATATCAGGAGCTTCTGAATAAAACCTACAGTCTGGTGGATGAAGCACAGATTGCGAGGATCAGCAGATATCTGAATCAGGCAGAACGGGTATTTGTGTGTGGAAAAGGAAGCTCCGGACTTGCGGCAAGCGAGATGGAGATCCGGTTTATGCGAATCGGTGTAGACATTGATTCTGTTCTCGATACAGATCTGATCCGGATGCAGGCGGTGTTTCAGGACAAACGAAGTCTCGTG
The DNA here is from genome assembly GCA_016295505.1 of Dorea sp. Classification (GTDB taxonomy): domain Bacteria; phylum Bacillota; class Clostridia; order Lachnospirales; family Lachnospiraceae; genus Dorea_A. The sequence continues at coordinate 12,684 of JAEDLC010000013.1, read as the reverse complement.
TTCGGAATCAGTATCAGCGGAGAAAAAGAAGAGATTCTTTTCCTGTTGAAAGAGGCACATCGAAGAGGTGCCAAAACAGTGCTTCTTACGGCCAATAACAAAGAAGAATATGAAAAGTTCTGTACAGAAGTGATTCTGCTGCCTTCGCTTCGACATCTGAATCATGGCAATGTGATCTCACCACAATTTCCGATACTGATTATGCTGGATATTATATACTCTTATTATGTGGAGCAGGATAAATATAAAAAAGAATCACTGCATGACAATACGCTGCGGGCGCTGGAAGAGGGCACTCAGAAAAGGCGCCGTGTAATAGACCGGACAATGGAAGATCTTATATAAATAATGATTATCGGGAGGGAAAAAAGATGCTCATTAAAAATGTGAAAGTGTACACAGAAGACTGGAGATTTGAAGAAGGAGAAATCGTCATTCGAGACGGTATCTTTGAGCGGGTAAACTTCAAAACAGACAAAGAAGAAGCAGAGGGAAATGGAGAAAACGTGCCAGACGTGGCAGAGGATGTCATAGTGGACGGAGAGGGTTGCTTTGCGATTCCCGGACTGATCGATCTGCATTTTCACGGGTGTATGGGAGACGATTTCTGCGATGGGACAAAAGAAGCTATTGAAAGAATTGCCGCATACGAAGCATCGATTGGTGTCACAGCAATTGCTCCGGCAACGATGACACTTCCGGTGGAAGAACTGGTGGACATCTTAAAAGTTGCCGCAGAATATAAAAAAGGAGCGACAAAGGGCGCTGACCTGATCGGTATTAATATGGAAGGACCATTTATCAGCCCTGCAAAGAAGGGGGCACAGGATGAGAGGAATATCATTCCGTGCGACGCAGAAGTATGCCGGAGGTTTCTGGATGCATCTGAAGGACTGGTCAAATTCGTCGGAATTGCACCGGAGGAAAGTGAAAAGTCAATTGAATTTATTGAACAGATGAAAGACAAAGTAAATATTTCTCTTGCGCATACCAATGCTGACTATGATACGGCAAAAGCAGCATTTGATGCAGGAGCCAACCACGCGGTTCATCTTTATAATGCCATGCCGGCATTCACACATCGTGCACCTGGAGTTGTGGGGGCTGTTGCTGACTGCGAACATGTGATGGCAGAGATTATCTGCGATGGCGTGCATATTCATCCGGCTGCGGTCAGAGCAACCTTCCGGATGATGGGAGAAGAACGCATGATTCTGATCAGCGACAGTATGCGGGCAACCGGAATGCCTGACGGACAGTATACACTTGGCGGTCTGGATGTAAACGTGGTCGGCAATCGTGCAACACTTGTGTCTGATGGGGCCCTGGCCGGATCGGCGACAAACCTTATGGATTGTATGAGAACTGCAGTCAAAAAGATGGGAATTCCATTCGAGACAGCTGTCGCATGCGCAACAATAAACCCTGCAAAGAGCCTGGGCGAATATGAGAATTATGGCTCCATCACAGAAGGAAAAAAAGCAAATGTGGTGTTGCTTGACGATGAATTGAATTTAAAAATGGTAATCAAAGACGGGAAAACGTTATAAGTTCAAAGGGGACGGAGGATTTTTAAAAATCCCCCGTCCCCTTTGATTAAGTCAATCACCAGAGAAATCCACAATAAATATCCACAATCGGTGGAAAAATTGTTATCAGGGGGATATATGAGAATAGTTTTTTTAGGGGACAGTATTACGGATGCAAATCATATTTTTTTGAATAATGGATTAGGAAACGGGTATGTATATCAGATTTCGGAAAAGTTGAAAAAAAGAGGGGGGGATTTCTGTATTCTGAATCGAGGTCATGACGGTGCAACAGTACAGAGTCTCAGAAGAACACTTGTGTCAGACTGTCTTATTAAGAAACCTGACATTGTCAGCATTTTGATAGGATGCAATGATGTAGGAATAGTGATGAATACGGGAAAGACATTGGAAAAACAGGAGTTTGCGGAAAATTATGAGAAGCTTTTAGGGGAGATAAAACAAGAAACGACTGCACAGATCCTATGTGCGGGTCCGTTTATTTTTCCGGAGCCGTTGGAATACATAAACTGGTTTCCGGTAATCGATGAAGCAGAGAGAATACAGGTTGATGTTGCGAAGAGACAACAGGTGAAATATCTACCGCTGCAGAAGAAGATGCAGAAATATGGAGAACAATATGGTTATTCGGCAATTACAACAGATGGAATCCATCTGACAAAAAGAGGGAGTGAGCTGTTGGCAGAAGAATGGATCAAAGCAGCGGCTCAGATAATCACATAGATGTGTAAAATGTGGAAAACACAGTGGGATTGCGTGGATAAATACGCGAAAATATGTTGCGTTAAAGCGATAAAGGCGGGACGGGGGATTTTTAAAAATCCCCCGTCCCGCCTTGACAAAGTTCTGCAAATACGGTACTCTTTTGTTTGTGAATATGTTTTGATATGTGAAAGGCTTTGAAAAGAAGAAGTAATGATCTGTACACCCATACAGAAAGCTGCCGGTGGATGAGAGGCGCATGAAGGAATGGATCATGAATACATCTTGGAGCTGCACACCGAAAACAGACGGTTCTGTCTGCGGAGCAAAACCTGCCGCAGACGGCTTATCTCTGTTGAGTAGGCTGTGACGTAAGGCACACGTTACTGTGCGGGGGTTTGTGAATACGCAGACTTAGTGAGGCTGGCAGTGTAAGCTGTTGGCGAAGCAAGGTGGTACCACGGGTAATTTCCGTCCTTATCGTATGATAAGGGCGTTTTTTTGTATCAGCGACGAGCCAAAGTCCAAGCTTGCTTGTGACCTTGGCGACCGCTTACAATCTCAGAACGTGCCCTTAGGCACTTCTGATGATTGTGCTTTGATTTATTTTGCTTGAGAGGTATGTATGAAAAAAGAGAAAAAGCCAAACATGGCAAAACAGAAGATTATTGAAAATTACGAAAGGCAAAAGCAGCAATATCTGGAAGCCGGATATGAGGAACGGCAGGAAACGATTTCGATAGTGAGGGCCAATGTCATGGCATTTGTGACTGCCGGACCGTTTGTGGTGCTGGGATTGATCCTGTGGTTCTGTATCAGACCTCTGTCGAAAGAAGGAAATTTCGTACTGGGGAACCAGGCAGTATGTTTTTTGGTTTTGTTCCTGGTATGTATCTTCGTTCATGAACTGCTCCACGGTGTGGGATGGGTTTTCTGGACGCAGAACAAATGGAAGAGCATCTATCTGGGAATGATGTGGGAATATCTGACACCTTACTGTCACTGCAAGGAGCCTCTTGGACCCGGGCAGTATCTGGTGGGCGGACTGGCACCGTTTGCAGTGCTGGGAATCGGAATGTATCTGGCTGCGCTCGTGAGCAGCAGTATACTTCTGCTGTCACTGAGTCTTTTCAATATCCTTGCAGCCGGTGGCGATACGACAATCGCCTGCATGCTGTTTCGGTATTTAAAGTACGACAAGTGCTGCTATATCCTGGATCACCCGACGGACTGCGGTTTTGTTGCCTTTGTAAAACAGAATTAATGAAGCAATAAGAAAAGGAGAGATATGATATGGGAATTTATGAAGAACTGATTGCGCGCGGACTGATCGCGCAGGTAACAGATGAAGATGACATCAGAGAACTGATTAATAATGGAAAGGCTACATTTTATATCGGTTTCGACCCGACGGCTGACAGCCTTCATGTAGGACACTTCATGGCGCTCTGCCTGATGAAACGTCTGCAGGAAGCAGGAAATAAGCCGATTGCGCTGATCGGCGGCGGTACTGCAATGATCGGTGACCCATCCGGAAGAACGGATATGCGTCAGATGATGACAAAAGAAACTATTCAGCACAACTGTGACTGCTTCAAGGAGCAGATGAGCCGTTTCATTGATTTCTCAGAAGGAAAAGCTTTGATGGTAAACAATGCTGACTGGCTTCTGGATCTGAATTATGTAGATGTTCTCCGTGAAGTAGGTGCGCATTTTTCTGTAAACCGTATGCTTGCGGCTGAATGTTATAAGCAGAGAATGGAGAGAGGATTAAGTTTCCTTGAATTCAATTATATGATCATGCAGAGCTATGATTTCTATATGTTATTCCAGAAATATGGATGTAACATGCAGTTCGGCGGGGATGATCAGTGGAGCAACATGCTTGGCGGAACAGAACTGATCCGTCGTAAGCTTGGAAAAAATGCATGTGCGATGACGATCACGCTGCTTCTGAATTCAGAAGGCAAGAAGATGGGCAAGACCCAGAGCGGCGCTGTATGGCTGGATCCTAATAAAACCTCTCCGTTCGAATTCTACCAGTACTGGAGAAATGTTGCAGATGCGGATGTTCTGAAATGTATCCGAATGCTGACATTCCTTCCGCTGGAAGAGATTGATAAGATGGATTCCTGGGAAGGTGCTCAGTTAAATACAGCAAAAGAGATTCTGGCATTTGAGCTGACCAAGCTGGTACATGGAGAAGAAGAAGCACAGAAAGCTCAGGAAGCTGCAAAGGCACTTTTCAGTAAAGGTGCAGCAGCAGACATGCCAAAGACAGAGCTTACACAGGAAGATCTGACAGATGGCAATATTGATATCCTTACCATGTTGGTAAAAGCAGGACTGACGGCTTCCAAGTCAGAGGCCCGCAGAGCTGTACAGCAGGGTGGTGTAACTGTAGACGGAGAAAAGATCACAGATATCTATCATACATTTGCCGGAGAAGCGCTGGATGGAGAAGGTATCGTTCTGAAAAAAGGAAAGAAAAATTTCAGGAAAATTGTGATGAAGTAATTGCCGGTGAGGCAGACAGATGAGGAAAGAGAACGATGTATTGCAGTAAATGTGGTACCCAAAATAAAGATACTGCCCGCTTTTGTAAAAACTGTGGAGAGCCGCTGGATGTCCCGGTGGTCTCACAGCCGGTGAAAAACGCAGCTTCTGCCGGAGCAGAAGGTCCGGAAAAATCAGGAAGACGGGCAGGGGAAGCGCCCGGGAAAAAAGCATCCGGTATCAACCGGAGTAATATTAAATGGATCTGCATAGCAGTCGGAATTCTGATAATTGCTGCTGTCATAGCGTTCAGTTTTATGTCGAAAGATAAAAAAGAGAAGGAAAGATATGATAATTATCTTACTTCTGCGGATAAATATCTGGAAGAAATGGATTATGAAAATGCAGAAGATGCCTATCTGAATGCGATTAAGATTGATCCGAAAAAGGAAGAACCGTATCTGGGACTGGCAGATCTGTATGCACTGCAGGGAGATTATAAAAAGGCAGATAAGATACTGTTAAAAGCAGAAGAGGTAATCTACGGGAATACAGATGACGAATCTACCGGAGACACCGTATCCGAGTGGTCCGGACTCAGTGAAAAGAGGAAGGAACTTGCGGATAAGGCTGCTGCCCAGGCGTATTATGATCTGCTGATGGAATATCAGGATACTTACGGAAACGCAAGAAAAGTTACCATAGACACCTACTGGAAATATCTTGAGGGTCTGGCATTTGCGAAACTCATCGATTTTGATGGAGACGGACGGGATGAACTGGTGGTCGCTTATGCAGATCCTGCAAAAGAACTGGACTTTATTGCACGTTATTCGATTGAAGTATGGCAGTACAAAGATTATGAATTGCAGAATATGTTCTCCGGGGAAGGATATGGAAATGATGGAGCAACAACGACTCTTTATATTACCAGTGTGGAAGATCAATATTATCTGATCGAGGGTTCTGCAGATGATTTCGAATATGATTATTTCTGGGGCTTTCAGGATGGTGATTTCAAGCAGGTACGTTCCCTGGAGATTGATTACGGGCTGTATCCGGAGATTAACGCAAGAATTGACGGTGAGATGGTGTCGGAAGCAGAATTCAATGCGGAGCAGGGAAAATGGTGGGCGAACTGTCAGACATATGGCCTGTCCAGAGTTGAGGAAGATGAGGATGTAAGCCTGGCTGAATTACAGAACACACTGGACATATTACGAGAGATTCTGGGAATCCAAAATGCTGATGAGGAACCTGCAAAAAAGCAGACTGAAGATAAAGTAAAAGATATTACGCCGGAAGAGATGGCGACCAGTATTACAGATCATTATAATGAACTGGCAGATAACGATGGAACGTATGTGGTATTTATGGAAGAATCTGTAGAGAGTGATCTTGAATATCAGGTATGTCTTCGTTATCAGATGTCAGATGAAGAAGCAGAGGAGATTCTGGCAAGAGGAGGTACACCTTCTGCAAATAAGCTGGTTGGAATGGTCACTGTCAATAAGGTTACCGGGGAGGTAACTACAGACTGGGGAGACACATGGAATATGTGGTGAAAGGAATAAGATAGAACGACACTGTGAAAGAATGCGCCTGCATCCGGAGCAGTGAAAAGATATGCCGTACAGGGAGGATAACTGCCATCCTGTACGGCATTTGCCTTTTGATACAACTGAAGGGGTTTTCAATTGACAAGCTTTTAGAACGTGCTAAAATTAAAAAAGGCACATTTTTGTTATTTTTGAAATAAAAAAATCAGGAATAAAGAAGGATTGAGAAGGATGTATTGTGGAAATTGTGGAACGAAGAATAAGGATGGAGCAAGATTCTGCAAAGAATGTGGGGAAACTTTGCAGGCACCGGAGACGTCTCAGTTTCAGGCACAGGCACCTGGAGAAGGAGCTTCCGTGGCGGCGAAAAAGCCTGATCGGAGAAAATGGATACTGGCAGCAGCAGGTGTGCTTGTTTTGGCTGTAATCATAGCGGGGAGTCTCAGCTTTAAGAATAAGCAGGAAAAGAAAAAATATGACAACTATATGACTCAGGCGGAAAAATATATGGAAGATATGGACTATGAAAAAGCCAAAGATTCCTATCTTCGGGCACTGGCAATCGATCCGAAAGAAAAAGATGCATATCTGGGCCTTTATGACCTGTATGTTACACAGGGAGATTTTGACAGAGCGGAAGAAATATTAAGGGAAGCGCAGAAGAATGTTCCGGGAGTATCAAAAGGAGAGCATGAGGAAAAAGAAGCCGATAATGGCAGGAATATTGTTGAGGAAAGTGATGAGGTAGATCAGCTGTTGAACAGTGGAGTAAAATTTGAATGGGTGATGAAACCGAGAATAGAAGCTGATAGTATCTACTATGTGTCAAGTGCGGATTATGAAGAGAACTCAATCAATGATATCCAGCGGCAGAAGATGTCCCCCTATGCGGTGATAGAGACAGAAGAGGGACTGGGTCTGATCGATATGGAAGGCAATCTGGTGACAGAGATGATATATTCTGATATCTATACCGTATGGATGGATGCGGAGGATCAGTATATGCTGACACGCAGTGAGCCGCAGTATGAAGCAGAATGGGACTGTGACTGGGATATGTACTGCCTTCAGAATGGCGAGGTCGTTCCTACGATGTTTGGGGATGCGGGTATGCCGTTCAGTTATTATATTTATCGAAATGAACTCCATAATACAATGGAAGATGCCGAATGGGATATGGAGCTGAAATACAGTGTTCCCCAAAATGCAATTCCGATTCAGCAGCTGGATCAGCTGTTGGGCGTATATGAGTATCATTCCAGCTGGCCGCTGGATGCGGATGCTCCGTTCGCAGTGTATGCAGATGGAAAACTGGTTACTGATTTTAGCTATGATGCATGTGGTTCCTGTGTAGAAGGGCTGCTCGCGGTTCAGAAAGACGGAAAATGGGGCTATATCAATGAACAGGGAGAAGAAGTCATTCCGATCGAGTATGACGCTTCCTGGAAAAAATATACGCCGCTTGTGAACGCTGCAGGATCCGACAAATATCAGGAATTCTGTTATGCGGCTTCCGATGGCTATGTTGTTCTTCGCAAGGACGATGTATGGGAACTTCGGGACGTATCGGGAAATATTGCAATTCGTCCGGGAATGTTTGAGGAGATCTGTCCGGTCTATGAGAATAAATGCTGGGTAAAAAAGAATGGAAAATGGGGTATCATTGAATTAAAGACGGAAGATTCCAAAGAGGATCAGGCAGGAAATGAGAAGGTGACATCTCAGGAATATCAGGATATCTATGGACTGATTCTGGATCAGATACTGGAAGAATATGGAGAATATAATGGATATTATCTGTATGATATCGATAAGGATGGCGTAAAGGAGCTTCTGGCACAGGAAGGTGACTGTGAGGCGGCTTATATGTATCAGGTCTATACCATTAAGGATCATGCAAGTGTTTATCTGGGAGAGATTACCGGATGGCATTCGATGTTTTATGCAGATGAAAGTGGAGGAAAAGAAGCATACATTATCCGACATTGTGCACAAATGGGACATGAACAGTTATATCGTGTCAGCATACGGAACGGCAGCGTAACTGAGACAGAGATATCGGAGAGGGATCTGGAAAGTTATGATGATGAATATTATTCCAATCCATATCCACTGGAATATATATATGTAACGGATCGTGCATCGTTACAGTAAGGAAGAGAAGATGAGTGAGAGAAGATTAACAATTATTGATACCGGAAGCCGATTGACAGAAGTAAATCTGGATGCGTACGGAAAGCAGGAACTGAAGATCGGAAGAAAGAAAGAACGGTGTGACATTGTGATCCCGGATGAGATCATATCCGGACTACATGGCATATTCCGACTGCAGGGGGACAAGATCTATTATATGGATCAGGATAGCAGTAATGGGACTTTTGTCGGCAATTCAGGGCAAAAGAAACTTTTGGATGCAAAAGCGGGATATGTAGAGCTGTTTGACAAATCTGTGCTTCGCATCGGCAATATTCATGCGCCGGATAAAATGGTCCTTCTGCTTCTCCAGGTGGTGGCAGAAGATGAAGTGTGGAAAACAAAATCACTGGATTGTGCAAGCATTACGATCGGACGTTCCAGAGAGAACCAGATTGTTTTAAGGCATCCCGGGATTTCAAAGGTGCATTGCGAGATCCGGAAGCAGAACGGCTGCTTTGTTCTGTACGATTGTGACAGTGCCAATGGAACGATGCTCAATGGGGATAACGTATCCGAGCCGGTAATATTGAAGGATAAGGATCTGATACAGATCCTGGATTACCAGCTGTTCTTTTCCAATGAATGCATTTATTATAAGAGTGTTGAAAAAGGTATTTCTCTGCGTGCAGAGGGAATTAACAAGTTTGTCGGTTCAAAGAATAAGAGAAAACAGATTCTGAGAAATGTCAACTGTGAGATTCGTCCAAATGAGTTCGTTGCGATCATTGGCGGTTCCGGAGCAGGAAAGACGACACTGATGAATGCAATCAGTGGTTTTGAACCGGATTTTGAAGGAAAGGTTTACTGTAATGGAATTGACCTGATCGAACAGTTCCAGAATCTCAAGAATATTATTGGCTTTGTACCGCAGCAGGATATTATCTATGAAAACCTGACACTTCACAGAATGCTGTATTATACAGCGAAGATGAAGATGCCGAAAGATACACAGCCACAGGAGATTACGCAGAGAATTCAGGAAGTTCTTGAGATGGTGGATCTGAAGGCACATCAGAATACTTTCATCCGAAAGCTTTCAGGAGGACAGAAAAAAAGAGCAAGTATAGCGGTGGAACTTCTGGCAGATCCGAAGCTGTTCTTTCTGGATGAGCCAACCTCCGGTCTGGATCCGGGAACAGAGAAGAATCTGATGATTACTCTGAACAAGCTTGCAAAGACACAGAATAAAACCATTATCATGGTTACACATACAACACAGAATCTGCATCTGTGTGACAAAGTAATCTTTATGGGACCGGGCGGAAGATTATGCTTCTGTGGCAATGTAGAAGCCGCAAAGGAATTCTATGGAACGGATGATCTGGTAAATATTTATAACATGATTGCGGAGAATCCCGAGGGATGGGCGGAAAAATATGCAGTATACAGTAGTAATACCGGAATCAGAAAACGTTCCTCAGGAAGAACAGATCTGGTAAAACCAAGAAAAGAATCTGCCTTTCGTCAATTCCTGATCCTGACGCAGCGATATGCGGAATTGATGATCAATGATAAGCCGCGTCTGCTTCTTCTGTTGATACAACCATTGTTGATTGCGATTCTGCTTAACATTGTGGCGGATAATAAAGTATTTAAGATATATGAAAGCACGAAGTCCATGCTGTTTGCTCTGAGCTGTTCGGGAATCTGGATCGGACTGTTTGATGCGATCCAGGAGATCTGTAAAGAAAGAGTCATCCTGAAACGAGAGTATATGGCGAACCTGAAGCTGCCCGGATATATATTCTCCAAGTTTGTTCTTCAGGCGGTGTTGGGCCTGATACAGGCGATGATTCTGACACTGGTATTCCTGGGGCTGATAGGAAAGGATAAGCAGGGAATCTTTCTGGATCATTTTGCGCCGGAGATACTCCTGACTATGTGGCTTACGATTCTTGCTTCTATCACGATGGGATTTGTAATATCATCCATGGTAAAAACCGGCGATAAAGCTATGGCGGCTGCTCCGTTTGTGCTGATCGTTCAGTTGCTTTTCAGCGGAATCCTCTTCACCTTAAAAGGAGCAGGAGAAATCATTTCCTACTGCACCGTGAGCCGATGGTCCGTAGAAGCACTGGGAAGTATTGCCAAATTAAACAGACTGGACCTGAAGCTGCAGAAAGATTTCCCGATGCTGGAACATGAGGCAGAAAGCTTTTTCAAAGCATCAAAGATGCATGTGGCACAGTCATGGATGATTCTGGCAGGAATGACGATACTGTTGTTGATCGTAAGTATGCTGTTATTAAGAAATATTTCGAAAGACCGCAGGTAGAAAGGAAGAGAAAATGGTAGATTATTTAGAAGGCTGGAAGGATCTGTATGAGGTACAGATCCCTTTGGTGGAACATCCGGGATTTAAAGAAGATATTCTGATTCGAAAAAAAATAGATCCGATTGAGCCGGAAGAACCTGCGATACAGGAGGTATATACGGGAGAAGATCCTACCGTTCCTCTGGACCAGCCGCAGACATGTCATGTTTATATCAGACGATTGAGTGAGACATCGAATCATGAGATTACAAAGAGTCCGTTTGTGATTGGAAAATCGGCAGATTGTGATTATGTGATCCGGGGCAATACGACTGTCAGCAGACATCACGCACAGATCCTGACGACAGAGGAAGGATATATGATAAAGGATCTGGGATCGTTAAATCATACATATATTGATCAGAATCAGATAACCGGTCCGGAAAGACTTGCTGATGGCATGGTGTTTCAGATATCTGATGTGGAATTTCAATTTGTTGTGGAGATGAAGTAGGATCATGATGGAGACAATATCAGATACATATGTGATACTGGAAAAGCTCGGAGAAGGAAGCGGCGGTATCGTATACAAAGCGTATCACAAGAGGCTGGAAAAAGAGGTAGTCATAAAAAGACTGCGGAAAAAAAGTGTGAATATGGAGATCAACCGTCAGGAGGTAGATATTCTGAAGAATCTTCATCATACATATCTTCCGCAGGTTCTGGATTTCCTGAGTGTAGACGGAGAGATCTATACAGTGATGAGCTATATCCCGGGAAAATCTTTCAAGCAGTTGATGGAAGAAAAATACCCATTTACACAGAATGAGTTGATCCGTTGGGGAATGCAGCTGTGCAGTGCGTTGAATTACCTGCATAATCAGAATCCTCCGATTATTCACGGAGATATCAAACCGGCGAACATCATGCTGACACCGGACGGCAATATCTGTCTGATAGATTTTAATATCTCTTTTTATCTGGATGGAACGACAATCCTTGGATATACAGATGGATACACTTCTCCGGAGCAGTATATTATTGCGCTGGATCAGGAGTCGGCTTCCAGCCTGTCTAATTATACAAGTATTAATGAAAAAAGCGATATCTACAGTGTCGGTGCTACATTTTACCATCTGGTGACGGAAAAGAAAGCCGGAAATTATCGGGAACGCCCGGACGCTTCTGCTCTTGAAGGTAAGGTCAGTGAATCATTTGCCGGTATTATTCTGAAGGCGATGCAGATTGATCCGGATGACCGGTTTCAGAGTGCATTTGAGATGTTTCAGGCGCTGCAGGGGGTTACCAGAAAGGATCAGAGATATCAGGCGCTTCTGAAAAGGCAGATGGCAATCCGGATGGGACTTGTGGGACTGATGGCAGGATTTATTGTGCTCGGAGGATATGGAATTCATAATATAAAATTGGAAAAAGTTGAAACATATAATTCGCTGGTAGATAAGCAGACAGAATATCGTGAGAATTGTGATTATGAGAAAGAGGAAAAGATCTATCAGGAAGCAGTAAAGGTGATGCCTTCTGCTCTGGAAAGCTATTATCAGAATGCGTGCTCTTTGTATGAACAGCAGAAGTATGAGGAATGCCTTGAATTTATTGATTATGACATTCTGGAAAATGAAAAGCTGGATATGCGGGATGAGCGAGGCGCAGATCTCTACCACCTGAAAGCGGAATGCTGTATGCAGATGGAACAGTATGAGGATGCTGTGAGTGCCTTTGATCAGGTATTTCAGTATGGCGGATATAATTGTGAATATTACAGAGATTACGCAATTGCACTGGCATATGATGCAGATACTTCCAAAGCGCAGGAAGTGCTGGATGAGGCAATTGATCATGGTCTTGAGGAAGATTCCATCTATTATACAAAAGGAGAGATTGAAAAGTCCACAAGACAGCTGGATCT
>JAEDLC010000105.1 GCA_016295505.1 Dorea sp. | reverse complement strand
ATTTATTATTAAGATTGAAAGAAAGACAGAGATTATTCTTGTTCCGGGCGGAAGTACACATGTATATGCCGGTGATCGTGTATTTGCAGTCGGTGTTGCAAAGGCACTCGACAGATTCCGCGATTATCAGGACGTTGGACAAAAATATTCTGTTTCAACACTGAAAGATTTCATGGGGTATGGTGATACAGAGAAACAGTCGCCGCTTAGCTGTATTGAGTACCGCGTATTGCCGACCGATACGTTCTGTGATATGTTGATCCGCGAGTCAAGAATTCAGGATCGTTATCATCTCATGATCGTAGGTCTGAAAACTCCTTACAGTAAGATTCTTGAACTTCCGACTGCTACAACATTGATTGAGGCAGGTGACATCCTCTGGATGATGGGCTCTGAAGATGCGATAGAAGACTTTGAAGAAATCTGCAGACGAAAGGCCGAAGAAAAAGGGGAGAAAACAACTGGATTAGAGGTTTAGATCATATCAGGGATTGTTGTAAATGTTTTTACTATCCTTCTGTATATATGCAATTTTTACAGGAACGCTTCGACGCTGAGTCGCTTACCTCAGCTTTTCCTGTAAAAATTGCATCCTATCAGAATGTTACAAATGCGTTTACAGCAATCCCTGATTATATGATTTAGATCTTGGAAATGGAGGAGAATGATGATGGAAAAACTTCCATGCAGTATTTTTAATGATGTAATCGGACCTGTCATGCGTGGTCCATCCAGTTCTCATGTAGCGGGAGCAGCCAGGATTGCGAATCTTGTGAGGCAGTCAATGCCGGGAAGGATTGTAAAAGCGGTCGTGGATTTTGATATCAATGGATCACTTGCTGCCTCTCATACGGGACATGGAACGGATATGGGATTCGCCTGTGGATTGATGGATATGCCACTTTCAGATCCGGATGTGGATCAGTATGAGAGACTCGCAAAAGAAGCTGGGATAGATATTGAATACCGGATCCTTGACTATGGAGCAGTTCATCCTGGGAATTACCGGATGGAAATTATGGATGAGACGGGAAAAGTACGCCACTGGGAAGCAATCGCTGTGGGTGGTGGAATGATAGAGATGCAGAAACTGGAAGATTTCAGGGTGACGATCTGTGGGGACTTCTATGAACTTCTGGTCATCTGTGATGGAAAAGAACCGGAGGAACAGAAGTATGAGGAGAAAATTCGGAGTCTGACAGGTGACAGTGATTATACGCTGAAAGAAAGTGGATCAGGAAGATTACTGATCAATATGAAATATGCCTCTGCGATCGATGATAAAGTGTTGAAAGCGCTGAAAGAACTGGAAGGAGTTACAGATATCATATACCTGAAACCGGTCCTTCCGACGCATTCCGGTGGAGATTGTGAAGTCCCATATTCTACAGCGGAAGAACTTCTGGAATATGCAGATATGCATCCGATGGAAGCCTGGGAGTATGGCGTATATTACGAAAGCTGCAGAGGAGGCACAACGAAAGAGGCGGTCATTGACCGGATGAATGAGATACTGAAGATTATGGAGAATGCAGTAGACGGTGGACTGGACGGGACACAGTATCAGGACAGGATTCTGGGAGCACAGTCGCAGAAGATAGACCAGGCAGAGAAGGAAGGGAAGCTGGTTCCGTGTACTCCGCTTAATATGGTCATCAAATCAATTACCGCCGTCATGGAAACCAAAAGCTCCATGGGATTGATTGTAGCAGCACCGACATGTGGCTCCTGCGGATGTCTTCCCGGTACGATCATCGGTCTGGGACGTGCCATGGATCTTTCCCGGGAAGAGATGATGAAAGGATTGTTTGTTGCAGGACTGATCGGTGTGTTTTTTGCGGAGCAGGCGACATTTTCGGCGGAAGTCGGAGGATGTCAGGTGGAATGTGGAGCGGGATCTGGTATGGCCGCTGCTGCAGTCGTACAGATGATGGGCGGCACCATCTGGCAGTGTGTGGATGCTGCATCTGTCGCGCTGCAGAACATCACAGGACTTGCATGTGATCCGGTCGGTAATCGTGTGGAGGTTCCTTGTCTTGGGAAAAATATCATGGGCGGAAGCAATGCAATCTCCAGCGCCAATATGATCCTTGCCGGATATGATAAAGTGATCCCGCTGGATGAGACGATTCAGGCGATCTACGAGATCGGGCGTTCTCTGCCGCTGGAGCTTCGGTGTACTTTCGGAGGGCTTGGCAAGACAAGAACAGCGTTGGAGATCCTGAAGAAAACAGAGAGGCATTTTAAAGAGGATGCAGACTGTTCTGGGTGTTTTTAAATGAAGAAGCATATTTTTTTGGTGATATTCCGAATTCGTCTTTAAATACACGGCTAAAGTAGTACTGATCGCAGAAGCCTGTTTGTACGCTGATTTCCTCCATTTTTAACTGTGTTGTTGTCAGGAGTTCACGGGCGTGATTCAAACGAATTTGTCTGAGATAGTGAAAAATAGTATAACCGGTTTCGCGTTTGAATCGCCTGTTCAGGGAATCAAAATTGACACCCAAGTACTCAGATATCTGCTTTCCGGTGATGGGTTCTGAGTAGTTAAGATGAAGGTATTGTATTAACGCATAGATATCGTTATGGCTTTCAGATGAGGAAGCAGCCGGAGGTTCCCGGAGGAGATGGGCTACAAAATCTCTGGAAATCAGTATCAGTATCTGAATAAACAGAGAAGAGCACATCAGTTTGTAGTGAGACAGATGTTTGCTCTCTAATATTTCGAGTTCATTTATATGGAGGCGGATCTGCTGTAAAGTAGAATGAGAGTATATATGGCGGTCTTTGGGTACGAAGAGTTTATATCTGGTATAGGAATCTTCGCCAAAAGGATCACATTGATAAGAAAGCTTATTGTTATCAATTATGATCTGCATGATCTGTGAGATTTCATGGCAGTCCCAGCTGTCCAGACAATTGGGGGAAAAATGAATGTAATAATATTCGCATTGAGAAGTCTGATATCCATAATGTACGTGGCCCGGCTGAAGAAAAATGTAATCTCCCTGTCTTAGCAGATACCTGGCATCGTCTTCCTGCAGATACATCTCACCGGAAAGAATGATGAAGAGCACGTATTCATCCAGGATACGCCTGGGGTGTTTCCAATGCTCAGGAGTGGTACATTTGTTCATGAATGTTATGTGTGGTAATACAGTTGAACGAAAGCTAAAATACATATTTGATATCTCCGTTATAAAGTTTATTTGTTATTGTAACAGAGAAATAGAAAAAGAGCAATTGTCGCTGTGACACAAAAAAGTGTAGACGACACGCATTTACTTGTCCGGATGATTCATTATAATAATTCATAGAATGATATCATAAATAATGGAGGAGAAAGAATATGTATCAGGCCAGTGAAAAACGTTATGACAACATGAAGTATTTAAGATGTGGAAGGAGCGGACTGTTTTTGCCAAGAATAGCACTTGGACTCTGGCATAATTTTGGCTCTTGTGACTGCTTTGATAATATGAAGGAAATGCTTTTTGAGGCATTTGATCAGGGGATTACACATTTTGATCTTGCGAATAATTATGGCCCTGTTCCCGGCTCTGCAGAAGAAAATCTGGGAAGAATTATGGAAAGCGACCTGCGCCCCTACAGAGATGAACTGATCATATCAACCAAAGCGGGATTTGATATGTGGCCGGGACCGTATGGGGATATGGGATCCAGAAAATATCTGATGGCAAGTATCGACCAAAGTCTGAAACGTATGAAATTAGATTATGTTGATATCTTTTATCATCATCGTGCGGATCCGGATACTCCGCTTGAAGAGACCATGGGAGCGTTATCAGACATCGTAAAACAAGGAAAAGCTCTGTATGTGGGATTATCGAATTACAATGCAGAACAGGTGAGGGAAGCAGCGAAGATATTGAAAGATAACGGCACACCATTGTTGATTGTGCAGCCGTTTTACAATATGTTGGAAAGATGGGCGGAAGAGTCAGGACTACTCGATACCGCTGCGGATGTTGGTGCAGGAGTGATCTGTTACAGCCCTCTGGCACAGGGAGTATTGACCGATCGGTATCTGAACGGAATCCCGAAGGACAGCCGTGCATCCAGAAATCATTTTTTACAGAAGGACAGTATTACAGAACATAAAGTGGAAACTGTAAGAAAATTACAGGAAGTTGCAGCTGGTCGCGGACAGAGTCTTGCAGAGATGGCATTGTGCTGGAATCTCCGCAAAGATAAGGTGACAACTGTATTGATGGGAGCAAGTCGAAAAGAGCAGATTACGAATAATGTAAAGATTGTAAATCAATTAGAGTTTACAAACCAGGAATTAATGGCAATAGAAGCTATTTTAAAAGAATATTAAAATACAGGGTGAAAGCGTATGGATAAAATAAAGGTATTAGTGTTAGGATTGGGAAATTTCGGACACAGCTGGGCTGCAGATGTATTGCCTGCATGTCAGGAATGTGCCGACCTTGTTGGTGTTGTAGAAAAGCAAAAGGATAAATGGCAGGGAATAGCAGAACAGGTCCCCAAATATGAAAATCTGGTTGAGGCACTGGAGAAAACAAAACCGGATCTGGTTATTAATGTTACTCCACCGAATCTGCATTCCGAAATATGTACATTCCTTTTGAAAAAGCATATTGCAGTATTATGCGAGAAGCCGATAGCAGATACTTATGAAAATGCCTTGAGGATGGGACAGATTTTAAAAGAGACACAGGGATTTTTGATGATCGGAGAAAATTATCGGTATCATGCCGTGTTTCGTGAAGCGGGAAAGATTCTGAAAACAGAGCATTTGGGTAGTATACACCATATACAATGTATGTTCAGGCATTATCATCCGGATTACAGTATGTTTTATCATGGGGCATTGGAACATCCGCTTCTGGAGGATGTGACGATTCATCATCTGGATCTTGCTCGTTTTTTAACCGGAAAAGAGCCTGTCAGAGTATGGTGCAGAGAATTTCCGGCAGATTACAGCTGGTATGCAAAAAGACCTGCCAGTGCAGATATCGTTACTGAGATGACAGATCATGTTATTTTCCACTACAATGGCACATTGGCTTCTCCGGTATCTTCCACAGACTGGAATGGAAACTGGGAAGTAGAATGTGAGAATGGTGTGATGCGAATAGAAACAGGTAAAATATATGTATTGCTGGATGGAGAAAAAAAGGAAGTCTATTCTGAGAAGCAGGAAGAAGATTCAAGAATTGCCATGCTTCGGGAAGCATGCGAAGCCTTAAGAGAAAATCGAAAAGCAGAAACGGATTATCTGGATAATTTCAAAAGCTTCAACTGGATGCAAAAAGCGATTCAGGCATCGAAGCAACAGGAATGGATTGTCGTGAATGAGTAGAGAAGGAAGGGAGATTTATGAAAATACATAATTTCTTAGAATGTAAGATGCATGATGAAAAGATCCATGAAGGGAAAGGGATATGTCAACATTCTACGGTATTCACAGGAGAGGAGATAGAAGCGCCGGTCAGTTTTATTAATTATACCATTATCCCGCCGGCATCCAGTTTTGGTTTACATACGCATGGTAAGAACAATGAATTCTATGTTTTGCTGGAAGGGGAAGGAGTGTACCAGCAGGATGGAAAGGAAATCAGAGTAAAAAGAGGGGATATCATGATGAATCAGCCTTATGCACAGCATGGCATCTATAATACAGGGAAAGAAGATATGAAATTACTGGTGTTTGAAGTTGCGATTGTATAATTATGAGAGGTAGTTGCTGATAAAATGGGTAAGTTTACATTAGAAGTGTGCGTGGATTCGGTGGAATCTGCACTGGCAGCTGTACGTGGAGGAGCGGACAGGCTGGAGTTGTGCGGTAATCTGATCATAGGTGGAACGACTCCGGAGGCAGGCCTGTTTGAAGAGATCCGTCAGGTGTCGGATATCAGGACTTATGTTCTGATCCGTCCCAGATATGGGGATTTCTGTTATTCGGACTATGAGTTTCGGGTGATGGCAAGAGCTGTCCGGAAGTTTCGTATGCTTGGTGCCGAGGGAGTCGTCATAGGGATTCTGAAGCCGGACGGAAGCCTGGATATGGAGAGAATGCGGCAGCTGATGGAAGAAGCCGAAGATATGTCGGTTACGCTTCACCGGGCGTTTGATGTCTGTGTCGATCCTTTTGAGACGATGGAGCAGGCAAAGGAATTAGGAATTGATACCATTCTGACATCGGGACAGCAGAATCACTGCCTGGACGGAAAGGATCTGCTGCGGGAACTGGTTCGTCGGGAAGACGGGAAGATCACCATACAGGTCGGAGCGGGAGTGGATGCCCGGACGATTCG
>JAEDLC010000104.1 GCA_016295505.1 Dorea sp. | reverse complement strand
TATGAGAGCAGTCGCGGTTGTCCGTTTTCCTGTAGTTACTGTCTGTCATCTGTGGATAAGAAGTTGAGGTTCCGTGATCTGTCTCTGGTAAAACGGGAACTTCAGTTTTTTATTGATCATAAGGTGCCGCAGGTGAAGTTTGTGGACCGTACATTCAACTGCAGGCATGATCATTCGATGGCGATCTGGCAGTATATTCTGGAACATGATAATGGGATTACGAATTTTCATTTTGAAGTGGCAGCAGACATCCTGAATGAGGAGGAGCTGGCGCTCATGGAGCGTATGCGTCCGGGGCTGATCCAGCTGGAGATCGGGGTGCAGTCCACGAATCCGGATACCATCCGCGCGATACGGAGAACGATGGATTTTGAAAAGGTGGCAGGTATTGTGCGGCGAATTCAGAATATGGGCAATATTCACCAGCATCTGGACCTGATTGCGGGTCTCCCGTATGAAGATATAGAAAGCTTTGCAAAGTCATTCGATGATGTCTATGCGCTTCGTCCGGAGCAGCTTCAGCTGGGATTTCTGAAAGTGCTGAAGGGATCTTTTATGGAGGAGCATCAGGAAGAATACGGACTGGTCCATAAGGACCGGCCGCCATATGAAGTGCTGTATACGAGATGGTTATCTTATGAGGACGTCATGCGTCTGAAGGGCATTGAAGAGATGGTGGAGGTATATTATAACAGCCGACAGTTCACGAATACGATGGAGG
Organism: Dorea sp.; assembly: GCA_016295505.1. Taxonomy (GTDB): domain Bacteria; phylum Bacillota; class Clostridia; order Lachnospirales; family Lachnospiraceae; genus Dorea_A. Next base: position 5,586 of record JAEDLC010000104.1, on the reverse strand, counting down.
AACTGGTACGGGAGTATGCTTCTGCATTTCAGATGTACGATGATCTGAGTCACTTTTATGAAGAGAGCGGATATGGAAGCGTTCAGCACAAGCGAAGTACAAGATATGCGATCCTGCTGGAATATATCGCACTTCATTTCCCACAGAAGGTGGAGTATTACCGGGAAAAACTGACGTATGACTATTATCTTCGGGAAAATGCGAAGAGTCGTCCGGAATTTGCGGGAGAATATAAGGTGGAGAAGGCTGAACTTAGAAGTTTTTATGAAAATGAAGAAAACAGCCGGCGTTATCTGCCTGCATATGAAGCTTACGACAGAAATCAGATGCGCAAGATGACCCATCTGGAATATTTTGCATCGACAAAGGAATATATATTATTTGATTATATGGAACGTAATCCGTTGAATCAGGAAGCGCGTGTCTGTATAGTGGAAAGTGTGTGATTATGAAAAAAAGAACGAAAGAAATACTGGAGATACTCGATGCGCAGTATGGAACGGAGTACGTCTGTTACCTGAATTATGAGACTCCCTGGCAGCTTCTGGCTGCCACAATGCTTTCTGCCCAGTGTACAGATGCCAGGGTCAATATCGTGACAAAAGATCTGTTTCAGAAATATCCGTCTGTGGATGCGATCGCTGACGCGGACCTTAAGGAGCTGGAGCGGGATATCAAGCCGACCGGATTCTATCACAATAAGGCGAAGAATCTGATTGCCTGCATGAAGAAGATCCGTGACGAATTTGGCGGAGAGGTTCCGCGTTCGCTGGAGGATCTGACATCGCTTGCAGGGGTGGGAAGGAAGACTGCCAATGTGATCCGGGGAAATATCTATCATGATCCGAGTGTGGTAGTGGATACGCATGTGAAGAGGATTTCCAAAAGACTGGGGCTTACAAAGAATGAGGAGCCGGAAAAGATTGAACAGGATCTGATGAAAGAATTGCCAAAAGACCACTGGATATTGTATAATATTCAAATTATTACATTTGGGAGAACAATCTGTATGGCAAGGAATCCAAAATGTGCGGATTGTTTCTTGAAAAAATACTGTAAACAGTATAGAATGTAAAAAATATAGAGGAATTTTATGAAAGAAGGAAGTAATTCATGAATTTTAATAATAAAAGGACCAGGAGAATCATCGCAATCGTTATTATGGTTGTAATTGTCGCTATGATTGCGACCATGATTATTCCATACCTGGTTTAATGAGAATACTAAGGGGGAACCAGAAGGGGAATGGCTGAGAATCGTCACAGGATAAAAAGAGGAAACAGCAGAAGGAAAGCTGCCCTGCGAAGGAAAAGAAGGATACTGATCCTGGGAATGGCGCTTGTATTTGCGTGTATCGTTGTGGGAATCACCTACGCGGTACTGTATCATTATGTGTCGGGATTCCCGGAGGATAAGATATGTGACAATATCTATATCGGGGAATGTGATGTTTCCGGCATGAGCCGTCAGGAAGCGAAAGCAGTTCTTGTGGAAAAGCAGGAGAAGGACAAAACGTTGACAGTCAGCCTGAAAGTGGACGAAAAGCATACGGTAGCGACGCTTGAGGAGATGGGGATTCAATATGCAGATATTGATAAACTTACCAAAAAGGCGGTCGAGTATGGCAAGACGGGGAGCGTCTGGATCCGAAGCCGGCAGATTGGCAGGCTGAAGAAAGAGAAGAAAGTATTTGCCTGTGAGATCTCGCTGGATGATGAGAAAGCAAAGCAGGTGATCACGCAGAGAGCAGTTCCGCTGGCGGAGCATGCCAAAGATGCGCAGATCGTCAGAAAAGGAAATGCATTTAAGATTACGGAAGAGCAGGATGGGCAGACGGTCGATATGAAGGCCGCGATTCAAAAGATAGAAAAGAAATTAAACGGAGAATGGGATCACAGCGAGTTTTCCGTGAAATTGCCTTTGAAGACGGAAAAACCGTCGATCGTGAAGACAGATCTGGAAAGCATTCAGGATGTACTGGGTACATTTTCCACAGATGCCGGAGGAGGAGAACGGTGGCAGAATCTGAAGACCGGCGTGGAACATCTCAACGGTAAGATCCTGATGCCGGGAGAGAAGATTTCCGTGCATGACGTGACGGCGCCATATGACGCAGAACATGGGTATGTGGAAGCCGGATCGTATGAAAACGGGCAGGTGGTGAATTCTTATGGTGGAGGAATCTGTCAGGTGTCCACTACTTTGTATAATGCAGTACTGTATGCAGAACTTGAAGTGATTGAAAGATATCCGCATTCTATGCTGGTTGCTTATGTCGACCCGTCCAGAGACGCGGCGATCGCGGGTGATTATCTGGACTTTGTATTCCAGAACAGTTATGAGACACCGATCTATCTGGAAGGCGAGATTGATGATAACAATCAGCTCAGATTTACCATATATGGAAAAGAAACAAGGGATCCGGACCGTACGATCGAATTTGAAAGTGAGACACTGAAAACGGAAGATTACGGAGTCGTATATCAGGAAAACTCGCAGGCGGCGCTCGGAAGCATGAAGTATTCCGGAAGTCCGCACACCGGAAAAGTGGCACAGCTGTGGAAAATAGAGTATAAAAACGGTAAGGAAGTCAAACGGGAGATTGTGAATAACAGTACCTACGAAAAATCGGATCAGATCATAGAGATCGGAACGGCATCGAATAATCCTGCCGCGACGGTGCTGGTGAGAAATGCGATTGCAACACAGGATCTGGATAAGATTAATGCGGCAATCAATGAGGCGGCCAATCTGGCATCCGGTGCATCGTCGAGTTCGTCATCGGGTTCATCGTCCCAGGCATCGTCCGGGGAAGCGTCAGGTGGGGAAGGCCAGACTTCGGATTCTCAGTAAAAGTATAGTGATGGAAAGGAAATCGGCAGCAGATGAAAGTAGAGACACAGACAGAGCAGATGATAAGTGAGACGGCTTATGTATGTGGTCAGTCAAAATATATCGGCATTCATGCACTCGCACAGGCAGTGAATTCACTGGCTGCTGCAGGTGCGCCCTGCTGTGGCGTCAGTGTCCGCATTCTGCTCCCGCCGTATGTATATAAGTCCAGGATCAACGGAATGCGGAAGATGATTCAGGAAGCCTGCAGAGAACAGCAGATAGAACTGATGGAACTTACAGGTGAACAGAATCCGGTTGTGAATTATCCAATGGCGATCGTTACGGGAATTGCACACGCGCCGAAGGAAGAGCCCTGGTGCCTGGAAACCGCACGAGCCGGTAAGGACATTGTCCTTGTGGGCTGGGTCGGTATGGACGGCATGCTCAGAATTGCAGAAGAAAGAGAAAAAGAGTTAAAGATGCGTTTTGCCCCGGCATTTATCAATCAGATACTTTCTTACAGGCAGAAGATATTTGCGCTGCGGGAAATTGATGTTGCAAAAGCCAGGGGCGTATCTGTCGTACGTCAGATCAGGGAAGGCGGTATTCTGGCGGCACTGTGGGAACTTTCAAAAGAACTGGATACGGGACTGGAGCTGGATATGAAACAATTTTCTATCCTGCAGGAGACGATAGAAGTCTGCGAACATTTTCGCCTGAATCCGTATCAGCTGATATCCACAGGAAGTTTTCTTATGGTAACTGACGATGGGGAAGTACTGGCAGATGCGCTGAGAGAACAGAAGATTCCGGCGTCTGTAATCGGACGCACCAGGGACAATAATGATAAAATTATACATAACGGAGAAGAAGTGCGGTATATAGACCGTCCGGCGCCAGATGAGATTCTTCGGTTATTTGATGGAGGTAAGACAGATGGAGACAGGAAAGACAGCAGAGATCAGAAAACAGATCCTTCTGTATCTGGAGAAGAATAGCAGAGTAGAGATTGGAGAACTGGCAGTTCTTCTGGGAACGGATGAAGTAACGATTGCCAATGAGATGGCAGCCATGGAAAAGGAACAGATCATCTGTGGCTATCATACATTGATCAACTGGGATAAAGCAGGCAGTGAGTATGTAAATGCGCTGATCGAGGTAAAGGTAACGCCGCAGAGAGATAAAGGATTTGATGAGACGGCAGAGAGAATCAGCAATTATCCGGAGGTGGAAGCGGTATATCTGATCTCCGGAGGATATGATCTGATGGTTCTGATCGAGGGAAGGACGATTCAGGAAATATCCAGATTTGTTTCAAGTAAGCTGGCGCCGATCGAGGATGTAGTCAGCACCGTGACGTATTTTATTATGAAGAAATACAAAGATCACGGAACGCTTATGATTGAAAAGAAAAAATCAGAAAGGATGCTGGTGACACCGTAATGAGAAATCCACTATCAAGAAAAATAACCGGCATTGAACCATCTGGAATTCGTAAATTCTTTGACATCGTAAGTGAGATGCCGGATGCAATCTCTCTTGGCGTAGGAGAGCCTGATTTTGATACGCCGTGGAGAATCCGGGAGGAGGGAATCTATTCTCTGGAAAGGGGACGTACCTTTTATACGTCCAATGCAGGACTCAAAGAACTGAAGATAGAGATTGGAAAATATTTAAATCGAAAGATTCAGGTGAATTATGATCCGGATCATGAGATCCTGGTAACGGTAGGCGGAAGTGAAGGGATCGATGTTGCACTTCGTGCAATGCTGGATCCGGGAGATGAGGTGCTGATTCCACAGCCAAGCTATGTATCCTATCTGCCATGTACCATTCTGGCGGATGGTGTTCCGGTTGTCATTCCACTTCAGCAAAAGAATGAATTTAAACTGACGGCAGAAGAACTGGAGTCTTACATTACGCCGAAGACAAAGATTCTGGTACTGCCTTATCCCAATAATCCGACGGGAGCTATTATGACCAGAGAAGATCTGGAACCAATCGCAGAAGTCATCCGTAAACATGATCTGTATGTGCTTTCAGATGAGATCTATTCGGAATTGACTTATAAGTACGATCATGTGTCGATCGCTTCCCTTCCGGGAATGAAAGAACGGACACTGGTGATCAATGGATTCTCCAAAGGATTTGCCATGACCGGATGGAGATTGGGATACATATGCGGACCTGCAGTGATCACAGAACAGATGGTGAAGATTCACCAGTTCGCGATCATGTGTGCACCGACGAACAGCCAGTATGCGGCAGTGGAAGGACTGAGACACTGTGAGGATGAAGTACAGCAGATGCGGACGGCTTATAATCAGAGAAGGCGTTTTCTGATGCATGAATTTGCCAGAATGCGTCTGGATTGTTTTGAGCCGTTTGGAGCATTCTATATCTTTCCAAATATCCAGGAATTCGGCATGACTTCAGAAGAATTTGCGATGCGGTTCCTGGAGGAAGAAAAAGTAGCTGTTGTTCCGGGAAGTGCGTTTGGAGAGTGTGGCGAAGGATATATAAGAGTTTCTTATGCATATTCGCTGGAGGATCTGAAAGAGGCGATCGGGCGTCTGGGAAGCTTTATCGGGCGTTTGAGAAATGAACGTTAGAGAAGAGAATCTGTTGAGAGTAACAGATTGCGTTGACAGGTTGCATAAATCAGATGAAAAGGAGAAGCGTTATGCTGAATATTGTATTGCATGAGCCGGAAATACCGGCAAATACGGGAAATATCGGAAGAACCTGTGT
>JAEDLC010000001.1 GCA_016295505.1 Dorea sp. | reverse complement strand
ATATTCACTTTGTCAACACGATACTCAGCGTGTCAGCAAGGACTTCCATCGCATTTTTCATCTCTTCCACCGTATTCGTCTGAGCTCCGGCCTCAATCAGCAGTGTCTTTGGTTTAACATGCATATTGTACCGATATGCCCGAAGGAATATATGTCTGGTAAAGCCGGGATACTTGTTCGTTGCTGCAATCTGCATCTGAAGGGAAAATGCCAGATTATCTTCTATGTATGGGTTCGCCAGATAACTGATGTCTCCATTTGCTCTCGTCCTGCTCAGCCCGTTAAAAAACATGATCTGCGCCGTTGGTTTTCCATTGATCTGCGTTACCAGATGTGTGGTATCTGCAACCCCGTCACGATGCAGATCAATGACAACCTCTATACTCGGATTTGCTGAAAGAATGGCCTGAATCTCCGGTTCTGCCAGCTGATACGCCTTACTCCTGTCCAGTTTTCCATCCACATAATCATATACACCTGTATGATGCAATGTTTCAATTCCGTATTTCTGATTCAGTATTGACGCCAGATAGCTTCCGATTCCAACGATCGTGGTATTTACATCTCCTGCAATCGAGTCAGCAAAAGCCTCCTGGGAATGCGTATGATAGATCAGTACCTTGGGACCATCAGACAAGGCATTGATCTTCAGGTCTTTTGCCAGAAGCTTCTGCGCATTTAACAGTTCCGGATCTGCCATGGTACTGCTGTCAACGGTATAAAAATTGCCAAGCAGATACTCATAGTCGGACAGTTTCTCCATAGAAGTATCGATCGCCGTTCCGGAAGTAGTGACGATTTCCTGAGACTGTATATCTTCACCGATCAGATTCCCGTTTTCATCGATGGCATTTTCATCATTTGCCTGTTTTGCAAGTATCATCTCATAAGTTTCCTGATCCTCAATATCCGTCAGAACTGCTTTTTTCTCCTCTGTATACATCCCCAGGGGAATCAGCTGCATGGCTTTCCCTGCAATCCACTGATGAAACGACACCTGTTTTTCTTCTTCCACATATACAAATGATGCAAGATATGTCTGTTTTGCAACATCCATCACAAGATAATTCATATGATCCATAATCTCTTCTTCTGCCGGCTTCGGACTCTTTCCCGCCAGATATACCGCACCGATACCGGCAGCAGCGATCACAGCCATTCTGGCAAACTGTTGTTTTTGCTTTGCGCCCACGTCATCACTCTGCCTTTCCTTCTTCTATCACTATATGAGCAGATTTTCCTTATTATGAGCATGTCCCTCCGGAAAGAAGAATGTTTAACGATTCTGATATGGTATAACTGATCCTTTTTACGGTCTCATCGATATCCTTTGGTGTCACAAATAAGCCGTTCAGATGCGGCGAGATCAGTTCTCTGATCAGCTCATATTTCTCTGCCGCATTATACCCCTGCATTACTACACCCACTCCTTTCAGCGTCTCTGAACTTTCCAGTGCAGCGATCAGATTTTCCATCGTATCATTGACAATTGTTGCTGCGTCCACAACCGTGGGTACACCTATTGCAATCACCGGAACTCCAACCGTCTCTCTGGTGATCGCATTTCGATGGTTTCCAACTCCTGAGCCCGGATGGATCCCTGTATCGGCAATCTGAATCGTACGGTTCAGTCGTCTGGAACTTCGGGCAGCAAGCGCATCTATCGCAATAACCAGATCCGGCTTTGTCTCCGTCACTATTCCCTTCATAATCTCAACCGTCTCCATACCGGTCTGTGCCATCACACCCGGCACAATGGCACTTACCAGGCGGATATCATCCTCTCCGATCGCATATTTTCCATATTCACGTACAATATGCCTGGTAATATTCAGATGATCTACAACATACGGGCCAAGCGCATCCGGAGTTACTTTTCGATTCCCCAGGCCTGCTATGAGTACTGAACAGTCCTTTTCTCTTTTTCCGACAAGCTTTTTCACAAACGTCTCCAGGTATCCGGAAAGCTCTTTCGAAACCTCCCGGTGATAATCTTCATCCGGAACGACCATGTTCGGAACTTCCATCGTAATGTAAGTACCAACCGGCTTTTGCATGATTCTGGCACCTTTTTCCGTTTCAATCTTTACTGTAGTGACTTTGATCTCCTTTTCTTCATTATAGGACTCCTCCAGTACAACTCCCTGGACTTCCACGTGATCAGATTCAAATCGTTCTTTCTGCTCCAGTGCCAGATCTGTTCGAATACTGTATTTTTCAATCATGATGTTTTCCTTTCCTGATATTATTATTGTCCTTCGCTTCGCAGCTACCCTCCGCTTCTCATCAGTTCAGACGCGCCCATAATAGAGATTATGGCTGAACTGATGGTTTATATTTTTTCCAATATTTTGAGAAATATGTATTGACAGAACACAATACTTGGCCTAAAATAGATTCGTATGTTTCGTTAGAACGTCCGTGTCCGGCTCTAACGAACTGGAAAATCGACAAAGATCGAAATATATGATATCGGAGGTGGACAAATTGGCTAATATTAAATCTGCAAAGAAAAGAATTTTAGTAAACGAAACAAAAGCTGCTAGAAACAAAGCAATCAAATCTAAAGTAAAAACTTGCGTAAAGAAAGTTGAAACAGCTGTAGCTAACAAGGATGCCGCTGCTGCTGCAGAAGCATTAAAGGTTGCAATCGTTGAAATCAACAAGGCAGGAAGCAAGGGTGTTTATCACAAAAACACATGCTCAAGAAAGATTTCCCGTTTAACAAAAGCTGTTAACGGAATTGCTTAATAATAAAAAAAGAGTTGCATTAAAAAACAGCCATCCCGTCAGTGGCTGTTTTTTTTATTCTTATTATTTCATTTCACATAAGAAAAACAGGACACAGCCTACGCTGCGTCCTGTCCCTATGTAATCTTTCTGAAATATCCCGTTCAGCCAATGATTAGTTATTGATCAGCTTATCTTCGCCATTCCAGCTGTAAAGCTGTCTGATCTCTTTACCGATCTTCTCTGCCGGATGCTCAGCTGCAAGTTTTCTCATGGCTTTGAAGTGTACCTGACGTCCTGCAGGTGACATATCAAGCAGGAAGTCTTTTGCAAATGTACCATCCTGAATATCTGTCAGGATCTGCTTCATAGCCTTCTTTGTATCTTCTGTAATGATCTTCGGTCCTGTGATATAATCACCATACTCAGCTGTGTTAGAGATAGAATATCTCATTCCTTCGAAACCACTCTGATAGATCAGGTCAACGATCAGCTTCATCTCATGAATACACTCGAAGTATGCATTTCTCGGGTCATATCCTGCTTCTGTAAGTGTTTCAAAACCAGCCTGCATCAATGCACATACACCACCGCAGAGAACTGCCTGCTCACCAAAGAGGTCTGTCTCAGTCTCTGTACGGAAGTTTGTCTCAAGAAGTCCGGCTCTTGCTCCACCGATTCCAAGACCATAAGCCATTGCTTTATCCCATGCTTTTCCTGTGTAATCCTGCTCAACAGCGATCAGACAAGGAGTTCCTTTTCCAGCCTGATACTCGCTTCTTACAGTGTGTCCCGGTGCCTTAGGAGCGATCATTGCAACATCTACATTCTTTGGTGGTTTGATACATCCGAAGTGAATGTTGAAACCATGTGCAAACATCAGCATGTTGCCTTCTTCCAGATTTGGTTCGATATCTTTCTTGTACATATCAGCCTGTAACTCATCGTTGATCAGGATCATGATGATATCAGCCTGCTTAGCTGCTTCTGCTGCTGTAAATACTTCAAATCCCTGTGCTTCAGCCTTTGCCCAGGATCTGCTTCCTTCATAAAGACCAATGATAACATCACATCCAGATTCTTTTAAGTTAAGGGCATGAGCATGTCCCTGGCTTCCATAACCGATAATCGCAATCTTCTTCCCCTCTAATACAGATAAATTGCAATCTTCCTGATAAAAAATTCTTGCTGCCATTTTAGCATTCCTCCTAAATTTGTATTAAAATAATAAACTTTATATTGTTAAACAGAGCGATACTCTGTTTAATATCTGAATTAAATTTTTTCAATATTGCCTTCCTGATCAATCAATGTGACATTTTTAATACCACGAGTCAGTCCGGTAATACCTGTTCTTGCAAGCTCAAGGATCTCATAGCCTTCCAGAAGATTTAAGAAAGCCTCCAGCTTGGACTTTGTTCCCGTAAGTTCTACCATCAGGGAATCCTTCTCAACATCGACGATCTTTGCACGGAAAATATCTGCAACCGATATGATCTCTGCGCGTTCTGCCTTATTTGCGCGAACCTTTACCATGATCAATTCACGGTATACAGAGTTATCCGGATCCAGAACCTTGATCTCAATGACATCTTCCAGCTTTCTTACCTGCTTTTCAATCTGTGATAAGATCAGCTCATCTCCGCTTGCCACAATTGTAATTCTGGTAAATCTCGGATCTGCGGTAACACCTGCAGATATACTGTCAATGCTGTATCCCCGTCTGCTGAACAGACCTGATATACGGCTTAATACACCAGAATTGTTATCTACCAATAATGAATAAACTCTTTGCATATTGCACCTCTCTTCAACATTTTTCAAAAACAGAGTGCGTTCTGTTTTTTAATCATAACAATATCGTATCTTTTTGTCAAGTGAATCATATTACTTTTTTATATTTACACGATTTTCAGAATGTTATGTGGTGTTTCCACGATATGCAAGGCTCCTGCATGTTCCAGTTCCTCCCGGCTCCCGAATCCATACAACACCCCGATACAGTCAATCCCTGCCAGCTTTGCACCTGTCACATCATGCATACGGTCTCCTACCATAATTACAGCAGACCGGTTCTCAATCTTACATGCCCGCAACGCATATTCGATCACTTCCACTTTTGTGGCCCTGCCTCCGCCAATCTCCATCCCTGCTACATAATCAAAATAATCGGCCAGATGATAATACTCCAGAATTCTTTTTGCGAAAACCTCTGGTTTTGAAGTTGCCACCACCAGCTTCTTTCCCCTCTCTTTCAGAGCTTTCAATGTCGATTCCAGTCCTTCATACACCTGATTTTCATAAATCCCCTGATCCTGATAATATTCTCGGTAATACAGGATTGCCTTTCGACATTTTTCTTCATCAAATCCGTAATATTTTGCATAGGAATCTCTCAATGGAGGACCGATAAAAGAATACAGCTCTTTTCGATCCGGCGGTTCGATACCGAATTTCTTCAGTGAATGGATCACTGCATTTGTAATTCCCAGAGAAGAATCCACGATCGTCCCGTCCAGGTCAAAAAAACAGGTCTCATATGTTTTCATCATTCATACTCCTTAAAACCATAATAGATCAATCAGCCATAACAGCATAAGATGCCCTGGATAGAAAATATAAAAAAACCATTTCTTATATCTTCCTTTTCCCGCGGCACATTTTCCATTGTAGAAATATAGAATCACGATTCCCGAAGCAATCAATCCCACGCAGCTCATAACCGTGCGTATCAGGGATTCCGGCACCGGATAATAAGAAACGCAGGAGATCATATTCGTAGTTCCAAACAGTACTACCGACACCATGTAAGATATCAATGTCTTTTTTCTGTCCCCTTTACTCCATACAAACAGCCATGTAAAGATCGCCGCAAGCCATGCCCAGTCTGTAAAGGAAGTACAAAAGACCAGAAGCAGCGCCAAAACTCTTTTCTCTACCGGATGCGTTACATATTCCAGCACACAGATCAACAGAAAGCAAATAAACAACGTAAACATCATATTCAGATTCCATGTCTTCAGCGCCAGAGAATAAGGAATCTGTGAAAGACAGCCAAACACAAACAGTCGCTGTGCATACTTCACCTTTGATCGTGTATACCCATATCCTTCCACGAGAAAATAACACATGGTAATCGCCGTAAAATATCCGGTATCAATCAAGCATTCATACGGAAGACTTCCTGGAGTCATAAAAACATGTGCAAAATGATTGCAGAACATGGTAATCATTGCGATCAGCTTGATCACATCTCGGTTCATATATCAACCCCTCCTGTTCAGGACACGCTTTCGGATCCTGATCTGCCAATGCAACTGAGGACGCAGTCTGTCAAAGACTGCGTCCTGTTATCTCTTTGATACTATATTCTTTTCACGATGTGCTTTATGCTCTTACCAGCAAAGATTTACCAGTCATTTCCTGCGGCTGTTCCATACCCATAAGTTCAATCAGAGTAGGAGCAATATCTGCAAGACATCCGCCCTCTCTTAATCGCAGAGAAGAGTCTGCATTAACCAGAATAAACGGCACCGGATTGGTCGTATGTGCTGTGAACGGCTCACCGGTTTCGTCGTCAATCAGCTGCTCTGCATTTCCGTGATCCGCACAGATGAACATCTGCCCGTCTACTTCTTTGATCGCGTCAACAGCTTTGCCTACACACTCATCCACTGCTTCGATTGCCTTGATCGCAGCATCTTCCACACCGGTATGTCCTACCATATCAGGGTTGGCAAAATTAATAATGATCACGTCATATTTTCCGGATTTGATTGCCTCCACCAGCTTATCACATACTTCATAAGCACTCATTTCCGGTTTCAGATCATAGGTTGCTACCTTTGGAGATTTTACCAGAATCCTGTCTTCACCTTCATTCGGCTCTTCTACACCGCCATTAAAGAAGAAGGTAACATGCGCGTATTTTTCTGTCTCAGCGATACGTGCCTGCTTCTTTCCATTCTTTGCAAGGAATTCACCAAATGTATTCGTAATCTCTTCCTTTACGAATGCAACCTGTTTATTTGCAATCGTCACGTCATATTCTGTAAAACATACAAATGTAGTTTTTACTCTCTCTCCACGATCGAATCCTGCAAATTCCTCATCACAGAATGTTCTTGTGATCTCTCTTGCACGGTCCGGACGGAAATTGAAGAATATAATCGAATCATCATTCTTGATCGTTGCAGTCGGAACGCCATCTTTCACAACAACCGTCGGAAGAACGAATTCATCCGTCTCGTCTTTGTCATAAGAAGCCTGAATGCCAGCCGGTCCTCCGGCCGCTTTCTCTCCTTCTCCGAATACCAGAGCACGATAAGCCTTCTCCACACGATCCCAGCGATTATCACGGTCCATTGCATAGTAACGACCCATAACCGTAGCCACTTCACCGACACCAATCTCCTGCATCTTTGCTTCCAGCTGTTCTACATACCCTTTCCCGGAAGCCGGTGGGGTATCACGTCCGTCCAGGAAGCAGTGTACATATACCTTTTCAATTCCCTGTTTTTTGGCCAGTTCCAGAAGTCCATAGATATGCTCATTGTGGCTGTGTACGCCTCCGTCAGAAACCAGTCCCATCAGATGAAGGGAAGAATTGTTTTTCTTAACGTTTTCACAGGCTGCAAGGAGCGCCTTATTTTCAAAAAAATCTCCATCCTGAATTGCCTTTGTAATCTTGGTCAGATCCTGATACACGATACGGCCTGCCCCCATATTCAGATGCCCAACCTCAGAATTACCCATCTGTCCGTCCGGTAGACCAACTGCCATTCCACTTGCGTTTCCCTTTACAAACGGATACTCTGCCATTAATTTATCCATAACCGGAGTCTTGCCCTCTGCCACGGCATTTCCGGTAGTTTTCTCATTTAATCCATAACCGTCCAAGATCATAAGTACTGTTGGTTTTTTGCTCATTTTCATTTCTCCTCCAATTATATCTCACATCAGATCATTCCCTGAAAATCATCCCTGTACATGTGCCGAAAAAACAGCACAAAAGCCGCAGGAAGCAATATTCCTGCCTCCTACGGCAAATACTATCTGCTTATTTGTAGTTTACGATCTTTCCAAAATCAGCTTTCAGAGAAGCACCACCTACAAGACCGCCGTCAATGTCAGCCTGTGCAAATAATTCAGCTGCGTTTCCTGCATTTACAGATCCGCCATACTGAATACGGATTGCTTCTGCTGTTGCCTCATCATATACCTCAGCGATGCATGCACGGATACCTGCACACACTTCTTCTGCCTGCTCTGTTGTAGCTGTCTTTCCGGTTCCGATTGCCCAGATTGGCTCATAAGCGATCACTGCTTCTTTTGCCTGATCTGCAGTCACATTCTGGAATCCAACCTTTACCTGCTGACGGATAAAGTCCATAGTTACACCCTGTTCTCTCTGTTCCAGAGTCTCACCACAGCACATGATTGGTGTAAGACCATGCTCAAACGCTTTCAGCATCTTCTTGTTGATATCTTCATTGGTCTCTCCAAAATACTCTCTTCTCTCAGAATGTCCGAGAATGACATATTTTACACCGGCATCTGTCAGCATATTCGGAGCGATCTCTCCAGTATATGCACCTTTTTCCTCAAAGTACATATTTTCAGCACCAACCTGAATGTTGCTTCCTTTTACAGCTTCAACAACCGGAACAATGTCGATTGCCGGAACGCAGAATACAACATCAACGTCTTCACTTGCTACCAGTGGTTTTAACTCTTCAACTAAGGCAACTGCCTCGCTTGGAGTCTTGTTCATTTTCCAGTTACCTGCAACAATTTTCTTTCTTGCCATAATAAAAATTCTCCTTACTACTAATAATCCATATATACGCTATGGTATGTTCACACTAAGTTCGAAAACGCCTCACCAAGTGCTTACTTATCGTTCGCTGCTGCTACACCCGGCAGTTCCTTTCCTTCCAGGAATTCCAGTGATGCTCCGCCACCTGTGGAGATGTGTGTCATCTTAGCACCATATCCCAGCTGGTTTACTGCTGCTGCAGAATCACCACCACCGATGATTGTTGTTGCATCCGTATCAGCAAGAGCTTTTGCAACTGCCTCTGTTCCATGAGCAAATTTCGGCATCTCAAAGCATCCCATAGGTCCATTCCATACAACCGTCTTTGCATCCTGAACTGCCTCACAGAAGATCTTTTCTGTCTCCGGTCCGATATCCAGTCCTTCCCATCCTTCCGGGATCTCTCCTGACTTCACTACCTTTGAATTTGCATCATTAGAGAAATCATCTGCAATAATGGTATCTACAGGAAGTAATAATTTTACACCCTTTGTCTTTGCTTTTTCAATCATATCAAGTGCATACTGGCAGTAATCTTCCTCTAACAGAGATTTTCCAACGGTTCCGCCCTGTGCTTTTGCAAATGTATATGCCATTCCACCACCGATGATCAGTGTATCTACTTTTTCAAGCAGGTTCTCGATTACAGAGATCTTGCTTGATACTTTTGCTCCTCCAAGAATTGCCACGAATGGTCTTTCCGGATTGTTCACAGCATTTCCAAGGAAATCGATCTCTTTCTGCATCAGATATCCTACAACTGCAGTATCTACGAACTGAGTAACACCAACATTTGAACAGTGTGCACGATGTGCAGTACCAAATGCATCATTTACAAACACATCACACAAAGATGCCAGTTCCTTGCTGAACGCTTCTCCGTTCTTTGTCTCTTCGATTCTGTAACGTGTATTTTCAAGAAGAATTACTTCTCCGTCTTTCATTGCTTCTACTGCAGCTTTTGCGTTCGGACCAACCACTTCAGGATCAGCAGCAAACTTTACTTCCTGTCCAAGCAGTTCAGACAAACGAACAGCTACCGGTGCCAGAGATAATTCCGGTTTTGGTTCTCCCTTCGGTTTTCCCAGATGAGAGCAGAGAATAATCTTTCCTCCGTCAGCAATTAATTTCTTGATTGTTGGAAGTGCTGCAACCAGACGATTTTCATCTGTAATCTTGCCATCAATAAGTGGAACATTAAAGTCACATCTTACAAGCACTCTTTTTCCTTTTACATTAATATCATCAACTGATTTTTTATTGAGCATATGATTGCCTCCTTTTTTACTGCTGCATTTAAAAAGAGCCCGGTCCAATAAGACCGGACCCTTTGTGAGTCTTATACAATAGCCTTTTGCGACATGCAATCAGCACTTTTCGCCAATATTAAGCTAATTCAGCAAAGTATTTGATTGTTCTAACCATCTGGCTTGTGTAAGAGTTCTCATTGTCATACCATGATACAACCTGAACTTCTGTTGTTCCGTTGTCTAATGGAAGAACCATTGTCTGTGTTGCATCGAATAAAGAACCAAATCTCATACCTACGATATCGCTGGAAACGATCTCATCTGTATTGTATCCGAAAGATTCATTAGATGCAGCCTTCATAGCCTCATTGATCTGATCTACAGTAACTTCTCCTTCAACTACAGCTGTCAGGATTGTTGTAGAACCTGTTGGGGTTGGTACACGCTGAGCAGATCCGATTAATTTTCCGTTCAGTTCAGGAATAACAAGACCGATTGCTTTTGCAGCACCTGTGCTGTTTGGAACGATATTAACTGCAGCAGCACGAGATCTTCTTAAATCACCTTTTCTCTGTGGTCCGTCAAGTGTCATCTGATCGCCTGTGTAAGCGTGGATTGTGCACATGATACCGGATTTGATCGGAGCAAGATCATTTAAAGCCTTAGCCATAGGTGCTAAACAGTTTGTTGTACAGGAAGCTGCAGAAATAACTGTATCTTCTGCTGTAAGTGTGTCATGGTTAACATTATATACGATAGTTGGCAGGTCTTTTCCAGCTGGTGCGGAAATAACAACTTTTCTGGCGCCTGCTTTGATGTGAGCAGATGCTTTTTCTTTAGAGGTATAGAAACCTGTACACTCAAGAACAACGTCTACACCGATTTCTCCCCAAGGAAGCTCTTCTGCATTAGCTTTTGCGTAGATCTTGATTTCTTTTCCATCAACGATGATAGAATCTTCTGTTGCTTCTACTTTGTCAGCTAAAGCATATTTTCCCTGTGAAGAGTCATACTTTAATAAGTGTGCGAGCATCTTTGGAGATGTTAAGTCGTTGATTGCAACAACTTCATATCCCTCTGCTCCAAACATCTGTCTGAATGCAAGACGTCCGATACGTCCAAATCCATTAATCGCTACTTTTACTGCCATGATTAATTCCTCCTAAAGTTTGTTTATTAACTGGTTGCGCAGTCTTCTATTGTGAACTCCTTAACAGTTTTTTCCAAAATTGTTAAAGATTCATCAACTGAAACAATTGTACTAAATCTGATACAAAAATTCAAGTGCTTTCTTTTGGTTTTCCTTTTTTTATGGAAGTTGCTTAAAAACCGGCTTTCGCCCACAAAATTCTGTATAATATTTAAACCCGCAGCCCCTTAAAATATCGGATACCTTGTAAAAATCATACGCAATATGCTCCGGTTTATGTCCGTCAGCACCTACTGTAATAATCTCACCACCAAGTTCCCGGTATCTTTTCAGCACATCCGGATGTGGATGCGCAAAAGGAAGCCCGTATTTTAAACCGGCCGTATTCAGTTCGATTCCTCTTCCCTTTTCGATGATTGTTTTCAATATCTCATCAATCAGATCCACATATTTATGGTAGGAATACGCTTTTTCCTTATTCTCTCCATATCGGACCATATAATCCAGATGTCCCAGAACATCATAATCTTCATACAGTCTTACATCTTCCAGAGTCTCTTCCAGCACAGCACGATAGATCTCCTCATCTGTATGTCCTTTAAAAATCTCTCCGTATGCAATATCCATCTTCCATATGCAGTGCACGGATCCAATCACAAAATCAAACGGATACTTCTTGACAAATTCCCGGTAATATGACTCCAGATATGGCTGAATCCCAAGTTCCACCCCAATTCTTACATCAATCTGATCTCTGTATTTTTCTTTCAGCGGCGGGAGCACCCGAAAATACTCTTCCGGATCAAATATATCTTCCGGTCCCCAGTCCATATTGTCTTTGTCATAATGATCGGTAAAACAGATCACCTCCAGCCCTTTTTCTATCGCCCCCCGAATCATCTCTTCCGGCGTAGACGAAGAATCATGTGAAAAATTTGTATGCATATGCACGTCTGCTCTCATAATATTACTTGTCTCCTATAATTGTTCCTCCACCCAGAACATACTCTCCATCATACAGCACAACTGCCTGTCCGGGTGTGATTGCTCTCTGCGGTTCATCAAATGTACACAATATCTCGTCTTCATCGGTCTTCTCAACGGTACACCATGCACCTCTGTGGTTATAGCGAATTTTTGCCCACACACGTTTTTTCTCTGTCAGATCTTCTACTGACATGAAATTTACCTGGTTGGCTCTCACATAATATGACATCGATTCCTCATTTGTTCCTACAACCACCTCATTCGTATCCGGACGGATCTCCAATACAAACACCGGATGTCCAAGAGAAAGTCCCAGTCCTTTTCTCTGTCCAACTGTATAATGAATGATTCCCTTATGCTTTCCTACAACAGTTCCGTCTGACAGAACAAAGTTGCCCGGACGCAGACGCTTTCCTGTATCTGCATCTACATTTTCTTCAATATAAGAAGCATAATCTCCATCCGGTACGAAACAGATATCCTGGCTGTCCGGCTTGTTCGCCACACGAAGCCCGATCTTCTGCGCAATGGCACGAACCTGATCTTTCTCATATTCTCCCACCGGCATAAGTGTATGTGCAAGCTGATCCTGCGTCAGATTGTACAATGCGTAAGTCTGATCTTTTCCGTTTGCCGCCGATGTGCGAATTGCGTACCGGCCATTCGCAAGCCGGTCAATTCTCGCATAATGTCCGGTTGCAATATAATCTGCACCGATATCCATGCTGCGTTTTAATAACGCTTCCCATTTCACATACCGGTTGCAGGCAATACAGGGATTCGGTGTTCTTCCATGAAGATAGTCATTCATAAAATAGTCAATCACATGTGTCTTGAATTCCTGCTTAAAATTCATGACATAATATGGAATATTAAGAGACGCAGCCACTCTTCTTGCATCTTCAACTGCTGAAATTCCACAGCATCCTCCCTGTTCTTCCTGCACGATCTCCTCTTCATCCTGCCAGATCTGCATCGTCACTCCGATCACGTCATATCCCTGCTCTTTCAGCAAATATGCGGCAACTGAAGAATCTACGCCTCCCGACATGCCGACTACAACTTTCTTTTTCTCCATCACAGTTCTCCGACTTTAATATTCTTCTTCTTCCTCTTCTTCACCTTCATGAATATCTGACTTTGGCTTTTCCAGTCCTTCAATTTTAATATCATGCTTCTGAGCATAATCCCATAATGCCGCGTGAATTGCCTCTTCTGCAAGTAAAGAGCAGTGTACCTTCACCGGCGGAAGTCCGTCCAGAGCCTCCATAACCGCCTTATTGGTTACCTGCATAGCCTCCTGAACAGTTTTTCCTTTCACCATCTCCGTTGCCATGCTGCTGGTTGCAACCGCAGCTCCACAGCCAAATGTCTTAAACTTTACATCCTGTATAATCTGGTTTTCATCAATATCCAGATAAATCCTCATAATATCTCCACATTTGGCATTTCCTACCGTTCCTACACCACTCGGATTCTCTATCTCCCCGACATTTCTCGGATGTTCAAAATGATCCATTACTTTTTCTGAGTACATATTCTTTCTCCTTTTCGTATCTATCTTTTTTATTTCTGTTATTTCTGATTTTTTTTGATAAAATCCTCATAAAGAGGAGACATCTCTCTTAATTGTGTAACAATCTCTTTCAGATTATCCACTACATAATCAATATCTTCTCTGCTGATCTCTTCATTCAGAGTCAGACGCAATGATCCGTGTGCGATCTCATGAGGAAGACCGATCGCCAGGAGCACATGGGACGGATCCAGAGATCCCGAAGTACATGCAGAACCACTGGATGCACAGATTCCTTTCATATCCAGTTTAATCAGCAACGATTCTCCTTCCACAAACCGGAAACTGAAGTTTGCATTGTTTGGAAGTCGGTCTGTTCTGTGTCCGTTCAGGCGACTGTAAGGGATCTCATTCAGAACGCGATCGATCAGATAATCTCTGACTTCTCTTTCTTTGCCGGTTCTTTCTTCCATGGACTCGGCTGCACGCTTTGCCGCAGTTCCGATTCCGATAATTCCAGGAACATTTTCCGTTCCGGCACGACGTTTTCTTTCCTGCGCACCGCCATGTACAAAGGAACGGATCTTAACGCCGGTACGGATATATAAAAATCCGATTCCCTTCGGGCCATTGAACTTATGTCCGCTGGCACTCAGCATATCGATATGATATTCATCTACATTGATCGGAAGCTGTCCGTAAGCCTGGACTGCATCTGTGTGGAACAGAATGCCATGTTCATGCGCAATCTCTCCGATCTCTTTGATCGGCTGAATCGTTCCAATCTCGTTATTGGCAAACATGACTGAGATGAGAATCGTCGTCGGACGAATCGCAGCTTTCAGATCATCCAGTTTCACTTTTCCGTCCTCATCCACATCAAGATAAGTAACTTCAAATCCTCTTTTTTCCAGATATTCTGCAGAATGAAGAATTGCATGATGCTCGATCCTGGTTGTAATAATATGATTTCCCTTCTGTCCATAAGCTTCTGCAGTTGCTTTTAACGCCCAGTTATCTGACTCTGAGCCGCCGGCTGTAAAATAGATTTCATTTGCCTTTGCTCCCAGTGTCTGTGCAATAATATCTCTCTGCTGGCTGATCGCCTCTTTATTCCCGGCCGCAAAACTGTATACGGTAGATGGATTACCGAATTTTTCTGTAAAATACGGAAGCATTGCCTCTACTACTTCCGGTGCTGTTTTCGTTGTTGCTGCATTGTCCAAATATAATAATCTGCTCATTCTTTTTTCCTCCGTTGTCCCTTAGCATTCATTATTGATTACATTTATGACTGGTACATTCGCCTTCCGGATTCAGATCCCTGCTCTCCCGTACCAGTTCGTCCAGCATGATCTCATTGACCGTCTGATTGATACTGTCATTGATCTTCTGCCATACATACTTTGTTACACATCCGTCGGAGGCCATACATCCTTCTTCCGAATAAAACGCTGCACATTTTACCGGTTCCAGGCTCCCTTCCAGCGCCCGTAATATATCACCGACCGATATCTCTTCTGCTTTTTTTGCAAGAACATATCCTCCCGATGCTCCACGGATACTCTTCACCAGATCTGCCTTTTTTAACAGCGCAAACAATTGTTCCAGATATCTTTCTGAAATATTCTGCCGTAAAGCAACACTTCCAATTGAGACCGGTTCCTCTTCGCTGTATCTGGCAAGATCGATCATTGCTCTGAGTCCATACCTTCCTTTTGTGGAAAGCTTCATCGTATCACCTTCTTTTAATCCCCAGTGTTTTGCTAGGATTTCTTTCTTTTGTAGAATATCACTGCTTTCATGTTCTGTCAAGCACCAATCTGCAATATGATATAACAACAGGCATCTTTACAGGAGGCAGTTATGTCACGTACACACACTATTATAAAAGGAACTTTCATCTTAACCATCACTGGTTTTATTACCCGTTTCATGGGTTTTTTTTATCGCATGTTTTTAAGCCACACATTCGGCGAAGAAAATGTCGGGCTGTATCAGCTTGTATTTCCAATCTATGCACTCTGCTTTTCCCTCACATGTGCCGGTATTGAACTTGCGCTCTCCAGATGTACTGCAAAATATATTGCAGAAGGCAGAAAAAAAGAAGCCTGTGAGCTTCTTGGTACCAGTCTGATCCTAACGGTAAGTGCATCCTGTGTGATTACTTTTTTGATCCAGAGATATGCTGCTGATATCTCTACGGCTTTTCTGCATGATATACGATGCTGTGATCTGCTTATCATACTCTCCTACGCCTTCCCTTTTGCTTCTGTTCACAGCTGCATCTGTGGATACTATCTCGGACTGAAGCGGACTTATATTCCGGCAGTCTCCCAATTCATTGAACAGACAGTACGCATAGCCAGTGTCTGGCTGATCTATCTGTACAGTACGCGCCAGGGACTGACTCCGGGCATATCCATCGCAGTAGCCGGTCTGATTGCCGGAGAAGTCTTTTCTTCTCTGTATTGTCTGCTGCACATCTCCAGGAAACAGCACTTCAGGAGTTCCCTTTTTCCTGATCCGTTTTCTTTTCTGGAACATTGCCATGAATTACTGAAACTGTCACTTCCGCTGACCGGAAGCCGGGTTCTTCTTAACATCCTTCAGAGCATTGAAGCCGTATCCATTCCGCTGTGCCTGCAGAACTATGGCATGGCTGTCGGTAAAGCATTAAGTATCTACGGTGTATTGACAGGCATGGCGCTTCCCTGCATCTTATTTCCCTCTGCGATCACAAACTCTGTATCCACAATGCTTCTTCCGACTGTTGCTGAGATTCAGACACAGAATATCAGAGGCGAGATGCGCTCTCTGACAAGAAAAGTGATCTGCTCCTGCATCTTTCTCGGAAGTATATGCTGCGCTTTTCTGTTATTATCCGGAAAATGGATCGGCCGTTTTTTATTCCACAGTACCATGGCAGGAGATTTTATTCTTACGCTTGCCTGGATGTGCCCGTTTATGTATACCAACACTTCCCTGACCAGCATTATTAATGGAATCGGTAAGACAACATTATCCTTCCTCATTCAAACTCTCAG
Source organism: Dorea sp. (assembly GCA_016295505.1). GTDB lineage: Bacteria > Bacillota > Clostridia > Lachnospirales > Lachnospiraceae > Dorea_A. The sequence goes on along the minus strand of JAEDLC010000001.1, from coordinate 52,553 downwards.
TCTGGGAATACGAATCTCAGGTGTCTTTTTTCTGATTCCTGCATTTGGAATTTCCGGATACCTGTGGGGACTTCTGGCAAGCCAGCTTTTCATATTCTGTACTTCCCTCATCTATCTGAGATATTACTTAAATAAGGAGTACTGATGCGTCAGTCTCTCTTTATGCCCTGTATTCAAGATCACCTGTCAGAGTGTCTGCAGAAACAACTGCATGATTCCGGGATTTACGTAACATTCTGTCAGAATTCCAAGCAGCATACACAGTGCCAGACATATCGTTTTCGAAATATTCCATCGGTTGATCGGATATGCAAGAATATACCAGAGAAGAATCAGATAACCTCCTGTATAAAACACTGCCTGAGGTATCATTCCGATCAGACATAATATTAATCCTTTTACGCCCATCTTCATGACAGCCGATGTAAGTAGTATACCGCCAAGAAAGCATGTCCAGAGTAGAAAAGCGTACACAACCACCTTGCGTACCTTTGTTGTTCCACTAATGATCAGTACAGGAAGCGGCATCAGTCTGATTCTGATAATATACCAGACATACTCTGTTGTCCTGATATCCGTCTGACGATATTGTTCCAAAAAAAACGCATTAAAGATTCCCATGCTCATGATATAGTTCTTTGATACAAGGTTCCCATACAGAATCCCAGAAAAAAAGCCCAGCATAGAAAACATAACACAATACTTTTTGTTTTCCGGTATCTTCACAAATATTCCTCCCTTTGCCAAGATACTTCATTATATGCCGGGCATTTTCATATATTCTATTTTTGTATCAGATATTTGGATTCATATGCCAGTATTGCAGCCATAGTTTTGGAATCCTCAATCCTGCCTGTAAAGATCATCTCTTTTAATTCCTGCAGTGTATACGCTTTTACATCCACATATTCATCTTCATCCAGATGCTGTTTTGAAGGAATCAGATTTTTTGCAACATAGATATCAATCTTTTCATCACAGAAAGCTACTGTTGTACGTAATGTCACCAGCCACTCCAGATCATCCGACCGATAACCGGTCTCTTCTTCCAGTTCCCTCGTTGCACATACGATCCCGGCTTCTTTCGGATCATCCAGTTTTCCCGCCGGAATCTCAAGTGTCATTCTCTCTAATGCATTACGATATTGTCTTACCATCAGGATTCTTCCGTCATCTAACACCGGCACAACGGCCGCCGCACCATCATGATGGATAAAATCCCATTCTGCTGTATTGCCATTGGCAAAGCTCATATGATCTTTGTATACATTCAGGATAACTCCCTTATACGCCAGTTCTCTGCCTATTCTCTTTACCTCATCACCCATATTTCTTACCTCCTGCTTTTTCACATCTCCTCGCATCAACGAACAATTATCGTCTTTTGGGGACAAAATTCCCCATAGAGTAAAAACAGGGAAGCTCCGCTCATAACCTTCCGTTATTATGCGAAACTTCCCCTTCATTTATCTTCTACTTGGCATAGTCCGTAACTCGTGACTCACGGATTACATTGACCTTAATCTGTCCTGGATATTCTAACTCATACTCAATCTGTTTAGCGATATCTCTGGCCATTAATACCATGTCTGCGTCAGATACCTGTTCTGGAACTACCATAACGCGAATCTCTCTACCTGCCTGAATTGCAAAAGATTTATCAACACCCTTAAACTGGTTGGTGATATCTTCTAATTGTTTTAACCTGTTTGTATATGTTTCTAATGTTTCTCTTCTTGCACCTGGTCTTGCCGCAGAGATCGTATCCGCTGCCTGAACCACACATGCAATCAGAGTTTCTGGTTCTACGTCGCCGTGATGAGCCTCAACCGCATTAATAACGGTTGCTGACTCCTTATATTTTCTGCAAAGGTCCACACCGATCTGAATGTGAGAACCTTCGACATCATGATCAATAGATTTTCCTATATCATGCAGAAGACCTGCACGTTTGGCGATTCTGACATCAAGTCCGATCTCGCCCGCTAAAAGACCTGAAAGTTGAGCAACCTCAACAGAATGTCTGAGCGCATTCTGTCCGTAGCTGGTTCTGAACTTCATACGTCCAAGAAGTCTGATAAGTTCCGGATGAATACCGTGAACTCCCACTTCCAGAGCTGCTGCTTCTCCTTCTTCCCTGATCATGGCATCTACTTCTTTTTGCGCCTTTTCAACCATCTCTTCAATCCTTGCCGGATGAATACGTCCGTCAACGATCAGTTTCTCAAGCGCAATTCTGGCGACTTCTCTTCTTATTGGATCAAAGCCTGACAATACGACGGCTTCCGGAGTATCATCGATAATCAGTTCAACACCTGTTAATGTTTCTAATGTACGAATGTTACGTCCTTCACGTCCAATAATTCTTCCTTTCATTTCATCACTTGGAAGCTGTACAACCGAAATTGTAGTTTCCGCAACATGATCTGCCGCACATCTCTGGATAGCAGTAACGACATATTCCTTTGCCTTTTTATCTGCTTCTTCCTTTGCCTGCGCTTCCAATTCTTTAATCATCTTCGCAGTATCATGCTTAACATCTTCTTCAACAGTTTTTAACAAATATTCTTTTGCTTGTTCGGAGGTAAGTCCTGAGATTCTTTCTAGTTCCTGTACTCTTTGCTTGCCCAGCTCTTCCACTTTCGCTTCGCGCTGTCTAAGCTGTTCTTCTTTCGCTGCAAATCCTGCTTCCCGCTTCTCGATAGCATCTGCCTTTTTGTCTAAAGCCTCTTCTTTGGAAAGTACACGCTTTTCGTAACGCTGCAATTCCGATCTGCGTTCTTTCGTCTCCTTTTCAAGTTCATTCTTGTTTTTGATAGACTCTTCTTTAATTTCCAAAAGAGACTCCTTCTTTTTGGCCTCAGCCGTCTTTACTGCATCGTCTATGATCTGTCTCGCTTTACTTTCTGCATTGCCAATCTTTGACTCCGCATTTTTCTTCAGATTAGAGACCGTTACAAAATGGCTGATAACTGCCGCTGCGATGATAAGCACGATTGCCACAGCAATCCATATTCCCATCGGCACAGGAGCACCTCCTTATTTAGTTTTCATTGTACAAATACAACACTTAAATTTTATACTTTTTTCACAAATATGTCAAGCACTCCGTCAGAAACTTACACTATATTGTGTACCTCTTCGTAGGAAAAGCCTTTTCGCACCAGATATGCCATCATTTTCTGCCTTTTTTCCCGTCCGGCAGTCTTTGGATCATAACCTTTTTTTCTCAGAAGTGTCTCTATCGCACATCTGGAATCCTCTTTGTGATAGCACTCGTCCAGTGCTTCTTCAATCAGTTCTGCGTCCAGACCTTTTCCGCAAAGCAGTGCGTATATTTCTTTTCTGCTCTTTTTATCTTTACGATACTCCACAAAATTTCTCGCATACTCTCTGTCATTGATATACCCGAAAGACTTTACGTATTCCATGGCCTCATCCACAATATCCTCCGGATATCCGTTCTGACTAAGCTTTGTTCTCAGCTGCACCTCTGTTCTTCCCATATCTGTCAACAGATGCATCGCTTTTAATTTTGCCCTTTTTACAGATTCTTTTCTCAGTACACCATAGGTCTCTTCTTCCAAAATGGCATCAACTGCTATATGATAGTGAGACAGTTCGCTTTTATATAACGTAAAAGCGAACTGTCCGTCTACATACACTTTATATCTTGTCTTCGATGCCGGTTCAATACTGGTAACCGTCATATCTATTCTTCCTCTTTTACAGCCGCAGCTTTTTTCGAAGTTGATTTTGCTGAAGCAGGTTTTTCTTCCGTCGTTTCTTCAGGCTCTTCTCCGATATGGTAATGTATCCGGATCTTTTTCTCCAGTTCCTCCATAATCTCCGGATGTTCAGAAAGATAGATCTTTGCATTCTCCCGTCCCTGACCGATCTTATCTCCGTTATACGCAAACCAGGATCCGCTCTTGCTTACCAGATTACAGTTTACGGCAAGATCCAGAATATCTCCTTCCTGAGAAATCCCCTTTCCGAACATGATATCAAATTCTGCTTCCTTAAATGGAGGCGCAATCTTATTCTTAACAATCTTCACACGGGTTCTGTTTCCAATCATCTCTCCATTCTGCTTCAATGTCTCAATCCTTCTGACATCCATACGAACAGAAGCATAGAATTTCAGTGCACGTCCGCCTGTCGTTGTCTCCGGATTACCGAACATTACTCCGACTTTTTCACGCAGCTGATTGATAAATATAACCACACAATTGGACTTGCTGATCACCGGAGTAAGCTTACGAAGCGCCTGAGACATCAGTCTTGCCTGAAGTCCCACATGACTGTCTCCCATATCGCCTTCAATCTCCTGCTTTGGTACAAGTGCAGCAACCGAGTCAATAACAATGATATCCATGGCACCGGATCTTACCATCGTCTCGGTAATCTCCAGAGCCTGATCACCACTGTCCGGCTGAGAAATATATAATTCATCAATATCCACACCGATATTCTTCGCATAGACCGGATCCAGCGCATGCTCTGCATCAATAAATCCGGCGATCCCGCCTCTTTTCTGTACTTCAGCGATCATATGGAGTGCAACCGTTGTCTTACCACTGGATTCCGGTCCATATATTTCAACAATACGTCCCTTGGGAACTCCCCCAAGTCCAAGAGCCAGATCCAGACTCAGAGAACCGGTTGGAATCGTCTCAACTGCAACCTGTGCAGATGGATCGCCCAGACGCATGACGGTTCCTTTTCCATAATCCTTCTCTAATTTTGCAATCGCAGCATCAAGCGCGCGTTTTTTATTCTCATTTACCATGATTACTTCTCCTTTTTCGCACATCGAACGAGTGTTCGCTTTCTGATTAATATAGTATTATACTTCGCTCTAAATGTCAATCAAAAAATGTTTCTACCTTTGGAAATTCTTTTACAGATCTGTAAGCAGGAATACTGCATGACTTCTTATAAGATATCATTAAAATACCACAATTTCCCCATTACCGTCAACAGGGATCGATACAAAAAATATAGAAGCATTCCATATTTTTCACATCGATCCCTGTCAGTATTTCTGTGTATATTTAAACAATATTTCTGTTCTGTAATTACTTCACACTGAGTACAACCACATCACATGGATGTAACGTAACCTTCGTCTCTCCAATTTCCAGCTTCCGTTCCGTATTAGCAAGAAGCATCTGATCTGCCGCAGTCCCAAGTTCCCGCTTTAGATCCACCGTCTGCTCCCGGGTTCCGAAGTTTGCAAGAACCACAGCCTGCGATGTCTCTGCACGTCTGGCAAACGCAAATATCTGTTCATCCTTTTCCAGAAACGGAATGAATTCTCCCTGTGCGAATACCTCACGCCACTTCGGATCTTTTTTCAGGCGAATCAGTTTTCGATAATAATTCAGCACAGAATTCGGATCCTTTTCCTGAGATGCCACATTGATCTCCCGACAATTTTCATTCACTTTAATCCAGGGTGTCCCATCCGTGAACCCTGCGGATACACTGTCATCCCACTGCATCGGAGTTCTCGCATTATCACGGCTGTGGCGGCAGCACGCCTCCAATGCCTCCTCTTTGCTGCAGCCGGCATCCAGCGCTGCCTGATACTGATGATAAGTATCAATATCATCATATTCGTTCACATCGCTCATCCGGCAGTTGACCATTCCAATCTCCTGCCCCTGATAGATAAACGGAATTCCACGAAGGAGAATACTTATGGTGCCAAGCATTTTTGCTCCGTCCGGTGTTTTTGCATGTTCCGGAAGATAACGGCTCGCTCCTCTTGGTTCATCATGATTTTCAATGATATTGGCGAGGAATGCCTTTCCCTGGCACCTCAGCTGAGAATCTATGATCGTCTTTTTCCACTCCGTGAATTCAGCCTCCTTCGCATCATACCACCCTTTTTCACCTTCTGTCAGAATATGCGGCGCAAAATCAAACATGGTAGAAAAGTACCCATCATCTCCTGCAAACTGCTCAAGCTCAGATTCTTTCATATTAAAGACTTCTCCTACCGTAAATGCATCGTACTTTGCAAAGGTCTTTTGCTTTAACTCACCCAGAAACTCGCCGATTCCCTCTGCTTCTTCTACCATATGAACGCAGGATCTTAATCCGTCCGGTCCGTCTGGTTCACAATCCGGAAATGTAAGATTTTTCTTAATATTAATGATCGCATCAATCCGAAATCCTGCAATTCCCTTATCCAGCCACCAGTTTACCATCTCAAAAAGTTCCTGGCGGACTCTGGGATTTTCCCAGTTCAGATCCGGCTGCTCTTTTGCAAACATATGCAGGTAATACTTGTCCGTTCCCGGCACCTGTTCCCACGCACTTCCTCCGAAATAAGACCGGTAATTGTTCGGCGGATTCCCATTTTTTCCTTTTACAAAATAAAAGTAATCTGCATATTTCCCTTCCGGATCCTTAAGTGCCTCCTGAAACCACTCATGCTTGTCTGAACAATGGTTGATCACCAGATCCATTACGATCTGAATATGATGCTCTTTTGCCTTTTCCAGCAGTTCATCGAATTCTTCCATAGTCCCGAATTCTTCTGCAATCTTATAATAATCGGATATATCATATCCCTGATCTACAAAAGGAGACTGATAGATGGGAGACAGCCACAGCAGATCAATTCCCAGACTTTCCAGGTAATCCAGTTTTTCAATAATCCCCCGCAGGTCTCCTATTCCGTCACCATTGCTGTCTTTAAAACTCTTGGGATAGATCTGATACGCAACTTTATCATGCCACCATTTTGTCTTCATAAATAATATCCTCCGTCAAAGCTTCTTCCTTTCACATACTGATCTCCATGCCTGACCCTCTTATAATTCTCTGCACACATCGATCCAGGCTTTAGAACGGCTGTACTTTTCCAGCTCCGGTATCGTAAGTTCAATCATACTGTTACCGCTTCCTGCCGCCGGAAACACCGTTTCAAATCGTTTCAGCGATTCATCCAGATATACATCTATGCCTTCGTGAATTCCAAACGGGCACACACCGCCTACCGCATGTCCGATCATCGGTTCGACATCTTCGAACTTCAGCATATGTGCTTTACATCCAAAATACTTTCGATACTTTTTATTATCAATCTTTCGATCCCCCGCCGTCACGATCAGAATTGCTGATTCTCCCATGTAGAAAGACAATGTCTTTGCTATACGCTGTGGTTCGCATCCCAGCGCCTCTGCCGCTTCCTCAACCGTTGCACTGGAATGCTCTTCTTCTCTTACCCTTTCTTCCATTCCATATTGTCTGAAATATTCTCTTACTCTTTCGATAGACATTTGCTTTCGTCTCCTTTTGTATATTGACACATTTTCTTTATTATAAAAGCATCACCCCTGAAAATCAACCGCCGTCCTTCTTTCCATCAGAGGCACAGCTTTTTCACAAGCCATGACAGGCACCACTTCAGATCCCGTTTTTCCACCGTTTCTGACGTTACAACCGAAAACACACCTATTTCCCGTTCTTCAAGGTAATAGCTTACGCTTCCCACTTTCTTCCCTGCTTTTACAGGCGCTTCCAGTTCCTGAGTAATCTGTTTTTCTGTCCGGATGCTTTCTCCCTCGCCGAGTAGTATTCTGAGACTTCCGCCCTTTTCTTCAAACTCCAGCGACACCCCGACACAATCTGTATATGGATTCTGATCCGATACGGCACCGGACACAGATAACTTTGGAAGCGACAGTTCCTTCCATACATTCTGATAATGATAGTGTTCGATTCCATATTCCATAAGCTTTCTGGTATCTGCCCATTTATACCCTTTATGATCCGGCCATCCGCACGCCAGAAGCGCAACGATAAATGTACGGTCATCTTTTCTTAAGGCACCCACATAACAATACCCTGCTTCTCCGGTAAATCCGGTCTTTCCGGTCAAAGCCCCATCCATCATATCCAGAAATGCATTGTGGTTATTACAGGAAAATGAACGACTCTGCTCAACATTCTGAAACTGATAGAATCTGGTCGCGGTGATCTCCAGAAACTCCTCTTTTGCTGGAGATTCCATGATACAATATCTCATGATCCTCGCAAGATCCCTGGCAGTCGTCGAATGCGTTCCTCCATCATCTTCTCCGTCCAGACCATTTGGTGTTACAAAATAAGTGTGGTCACATCCTATCTCTTTTGCCTTCTGATTCATCATGTCAACAAAGGCCTCTGATGTTCCGGCGATTCCCTCTGCGATGACCACCGCAGTGTCATTATGAGACTCCAGCATCAGAGAATACAGCAGATCTGTGAGATAAAATTCTTCTCCATCCTGCACCCCAAGCTTCACTTTGGGCTGTCCGGCCGCATATTCTGATGCGGTCACCGTCTGTCCATCTTCCATCTGCTCCAGCGCAAGAATGCAGGTCATAATCTTTGTCGTACTCGCCATCGGTCTTATGACGTCTTCTTCTTTTCCAAACAAAACACGCCCACTGTCGGCATCCATCAATACAGCCGACCGGGCGTACAGGTTCTCCGGCATGTCCCCTGTCTTCTGTTCTCCGCTCTCTTCTGCACAAAGAGGCAGCACGGATAACCAGAATAGTACAACCATCAGGATCAGACTCTGCCATATACGTATCTTTTTCATTCCACACACCATATATCACCATGTTAATGTAATATATGTGTATTCCGGCACTTCTATGCCGGTATTCTCAGATGTCCAGCCGAAGCTGCACTTCCTCCTCTGCTTCTTCTTTAAAACTTTCCACCTGTTCCGGATTCAGGCTTGGAAGTTCTTCCAGTGACTGCACACTGAATCTTCGCAGGAACTCTTCTGTCGTCCCGAAAAGAATCGGCTTTCCAGGTGCATCCATTCTTCCACGCTCACAGACAAGGTTGTATTCTACCAGTTTATTAACCGCATGATCAGACTTCACTCCACGGATCTTCTCAATCTCCAGCTTTGTCACCGGCTGTTTGTATGCGATGATCGCAAGCGTCTCAAGCAGGACATCTGTAAGCACATATCTTTTCGGTTGCTTTGCCACCCGGATCAGATACTCATACATTTCTTTTTTGGTACACATCTGAAAAGAATTATCCAGTTCAATGATCCGAACACCTCTGTCCTGAGCGTCATATTTGTCCATCATCTGATGTATGATCTTGCGTGTTGTAGCCTCATCATGTTCTATTGCAGATGCAATTTTACTTAACTCCACAGATTCTCCCATGGTAAATAAAATTGCTTCAATTACACCTTCTAATTTACTAATCTCCAATTCTTCCATTCTACCTTTCCCCGTTATCGCCATCCACTCTGGATGTTATGGTAATCTCATCAAATGGCTGATTCTGCTCAATATAGATTACGCCTTCCTTCATCAGCTGCAGAATCGCCAGAAATGTAACCACCACCTGCGTTCTTGAACTCTGACTGGATAAAAGTTCCCGAAAATCAAACTTTTTGTGCTCTCTTGCATACGCAGTCACATAAGAAAGCTTGTCCGGAAGTGTCACTTCTTCCTTTTCAATCTTTCCAAACTTACTGCGGACCGGATCCACCTTATCAACCTGACGCTTCATCACATCCTGAAAGATGCGGTTCAGCTTTGCCAGCGTAAGATCGCCAAGAAGCGCATCCATATTCACAGGTTCTTCATATTCCCGCACCTCTTCCGGGATCGTCGGATTCTTGTACATCACCTGTTCTCCGTCCATCTCCCGGTCTTTCAGTTCATAGGACATATACTTATACATCTTATACTCCAGAAGCTGTTCCACCAGTTCTTGTCTCGGATCCTCTTCTTCTCCTTCTTCATTTACTTCCTTCGGAAGAAGCATCCGGCACTTGATATCCAGAAGCGTAGCTGCCATGACAAGGAATTCACTCATAATATTCAGATCCTCTTCCTCCATGGCCTTAATATATTCCATATATTGATTTGTAATCTCCACGATCGGGATATCGTATATATCAATTTTATTTTTATCAATCAGATGCAGGAGCAGGTCCAGAGGACCTTCAAACACCTGAAGTTTTACCGGAATTCCCATTGATTTTCCTCATTTTCCATCTATCTTCTATCTAATGTCCCTGTCAGACATGGACGTGATACTCTGTCATAATAACTTTACTATTATACAGGATTTTTCTTCATTACTCAAGCATTATCGCCGGAAAACTCCAGCACGATCAATTCCGGCGGATTCAGGATCCGAATCGGCACAGAATGCGTCCCAAGTCCTCTGCTCACAACCGTAACTGTATCTTCCTCCCGATAGATATCTCCGGAATATCGCGGAAATAACCTGAAATTTGGTGCAATGACTCCGCCGATTCCCGGAATCCTGGCCACACCTCCATGATAATGACCACAGAGAATCAGGTCCGCACCCCAGGACTGATATTCTTTTACATAATCCGGATTATGCGCAAGAAGGATCTGATATCCTGCTCCCGCTCTCCCTACCAGCTCAGTGATGACAGATACCGGAAGTTTCCCTGACCCAAAATGTCTGTACCCCGAAAGAGGGATCTCAAGCCCTGTAATCACGATCCTGACATCCCCCAGCTCCCATACAGACGACTCATTTTCCAGAAAATGAATCCCTGCTTTCACAAGCTGATCCTTATATGTCTCATACGATTGCTCGTATTGTTCCGGAAGTTCTTTTAACTTCTGCTCATGATTGCCATTGGCATAATAGACCGGACAGATATCCGGAAGCTTTGCAAGAAAAGCCAGCGTCCCTTCATACGAATTCCCATCCTTTCTGACCAGCATATCACCTCCGATCAGAATACCGTCCGGGTGAAGTCTTTCAATCTCCTCCAGCAATTTCTCATTATCTTTTCCATAGCTTCGATTATGAAGATCACTCAGGAATAATACACGTTTATCTTCCTTTAACTTTGCAAGCTTTGGTGATGAGATCTGATAAAATGTAGTTTTAAAATTCCGAAGTTCTCTGAGATTTTCCAGCAGAACAAGTACAATCATTATAATTAAAATGCCAAGTATAATCTTCAAATGTTTCTCTCCTTTTCGTCTTGCATCATTATATAATTATTCGAAAGAATTTGCAATCAGAGAAAAGAAAACAGGAATTGTTTCCATGTACAGGCGTACATCTTCGACAATCCCTGTTTTATTACATATCTTCTGTTACAGCAGAAATTCTTCCAGCGTATCACTCACCGCGCTTTGATAATTCATTTTCTCAACAGTCTCTTCCGCAACAATATCCACACTTCCAATCTTCTGCTCTTCAAGATAATATCCGACTTCACCCACCTTCTGTCCTTTTTTCACCGGCGCTCTTACCGGTTCCTTCACTTCTGCTTTCCGCTCGATCTGACTTAAGTTCGCTCCCGTTGTATCTACATAGGAAAACACTTTCTCCTGCCTGACATTCACGGTCTTTTCCACTCCTTTTGACACTTTTACCGGTTCTATAGGCAATACCTCTTTTTCTTCATAACATTGACATTTCCCAAACCCGTGATTCAAAAGTGTAATGGCATCTTTTACCCGTGTTTTGCTGTCCGGAGCCGCCATAATTACTGCGATCAGATCTATACCATCCTTTCTGGCCGTTGCAGAAACACAGAATTTCGCTTTGCTGGTAGACCCCGTCTTCAGTCCGGTGGCATATTCATACTGGCGAATCAGCTTATTTGTGTTAGTGAGCCCGAATTCCGAAGTTCCTTTTTTTGTAGTATGCGTAATATTCTCCATCCATATCTTACAATAATCATAGATCTGAGGATATGTAATGATAAGCTCCCGGGACATCAGTGCAATATCTCTCGCCGTGGTAAGATGTCCATCCGTATCCAGTCCGTTACAGTTGACAAAATGTGTATTCTCCATTCCAAGCTCCCCGGCACGCCGATTCATCTGCGCAACGAATTCTTCTTCATTTCCGCAGATATATTCCGCCATCGCCACACAGGCATCATTAGCACTTGCAACAGAGATACATTTGATCATGGTTTTAACCGTCTGCGTCTCTCCCGGCTCCAGAAATACCTGTGAACCTCCCATAGACGCGGCATATTCTGAGGTAGTCACCTCATCCTCGAGCCCAATCTGTCCTGACTCCAGTGCATCAAAGATTAAAAGGAGCGTCATCACCTTCGTCACACTTGCAGGCGGAAGTTGCTCATCCGGGTTCTTTTCATAGATCACCTGACCGGTCGAAGCCTCCATCAGGATTGCAGAAGGAGCAGTGATCTGAAGTCCTGCTTCCTGCTGTTCTGTTTTCTGTTGTTCCTCCGCTGTCTGGCCGTCATTTTCATCCTCTCTTGCTGATGTCGCATATACGGGCTGTATACACAGCATCAGACTTATGAGTACCGCCAGAATCCTTACCATATTCCTCTCCTTACCGGTTTACGTCTGTTATTATCATTTTAATAACATGATCAGAAGAATATTCCTGAAACACTAAGACCGGAACCTTAAAAAGCTGCCGCAAAACGATTCTCGTTTTACAGCAGCTCTTTCATCTGGTCATTACGATCCAATAACTTTTATTCTTTTTTTAAGTACTTATTTCAACTGATCTCCTTCTGTCAGATGGCATGCAACCACATGTCCCGGTGCGATCTCATGCAGCTTCGGCATCTCTTTGAAGCACCGTTCTGTCGCATACTGACATCTTTCTGCGAATCGGCAGCAGTCCTTTGGATTGATCGGACTTGGAATCTCTCCCTTGATCGGAATACGAACATTGCTCTTTGCCTTGTCCGGATCCGCCTCCGGAATTGCGGACAGCAGAGCCTGTGTATACGGATGTGTCGGATTGGAGTATAACTCTTCCGTCTCCGCGGTCTCTACGATCGTTCCAAGATACATAACTACCACACGGTCAGAGATGTATTTTACAACACTCAGGTCATGGGCTATGAACAGGTATGTCAGTCCCATCGTATCCTGCAGTTCTTTCAGCATGTTAATAACCTGTGCCTGAATAGACACGTCCAGAGCAGAGATCGGCTCATCACAAATGATGAATTCCGGATCTACAGCCAGAGCACGGGCAATACCGATACGCTGTCTCTGTCCACCAGAGAACTCGTGAGGGAAACGTGACATATGATCTTTATTCAGACCTACCGTTTCCAGAAGTTCTTGTACTTTTTTCTCGATATCTTTTGCAGGTACTCCCTGATACTTCAGACCTTCACCTACGATTTCTTTTACCGTCATACGTGGATTCAGAGAAGCATATGGATTCTGGAAGATCATCTGCACTTTTGTTGTAAATTGTTTTTTCTCTTCACGTGTTAATTTTGTGATATCTTTTCCATCATAGATCACCTGCCCCTTGGTCGGATCATACAGACGGATGATACAGCGTCCTGTCGTTGATTTACCACATCCTGACTCACCAACGAGACTTACAGTCTCACCTTTATAGATATCAAAAGTCACACCATCAACAGCTTTCAGTGTTGCATGTCTGCCTACCTGAAAATATTTACACAAATCTTTTACCTGAACGAGAGGCTGTTTTTCCTGATTATTCATATTATTTTCCCTCCCCTTCCAGTACTGCATTTTCTTTCTTCAACTCTGTATCCGGCGCCATCTCATGCTGCAGCCAGCAGCAGGTCTTATGTTCTTCGGATATTTTATATGTTTCCGGAGGCATCTGACTACATACATCCATTGCATAATCGCAACGTGCCGCAAACGGGCATCCCTTCGGAGGTGCAAAAAGATCCGGAGGTGTTCCCTCAATCGGATGAAGCTTATCGCCTTTCTTCGTATCCAGCTTTGCAATAGATTTCATAAGTCCTTTTGTATAAGGATGTGCTGTATCATAGAATATTTCATTTACATTTCCACGTTCTACTATCTTACCGCCGTACATAACGATTACACGGTCACAAAGTCTTGCAATAACACCCAGGTCATGAGTGATCATGATAATAGAGGTTCCGAGTTTTTCCCTCAGTTCCAGTAAAAGATCCAGAATCTGTGCCTCAATTGTTACGTCCAGAGATGTAGTCGGCTCGTCACAGATAATTACACTCGGACGACTTACCAGCGCGATTGCAATCATGATACGCTGTTTCATACCACCAGATAACTCATGAGGATACTGTTTGTATCGTTTTTCGGTATCATTGATTCCAACCAGTTTCATGATTTCCAGTGCTCTTTCCTTCACTTCTTTTTTGGTGACATCCGTTCTTCCAAGGAACACTTCTTCAATCTGGGCCCCGACTCTCATGGTCGGATTCAGGGAGGTCATCGGATCCTGAAATACAAATCCGATTTCACGTCCTCTGATTTTTCGTATTTCTTTATTGGACATCTTAAGGATGTCTTCTCCATTAAACAGGATTTCTCCATTTTCAAAGAATCCAGGTGGCTCCGGATTCAGGCGGAGAATACACTGTGCAGTAACACTCTTACCACATCCGGACTCTCCTACAATTCCAAGAATCTCTCCCTTCCGCACATTAAAGCTGACATCTCGTACAGCTTTGACTTCGCCGCCGTATGTATGAAAGGAAAAAACCAGATTTTTTAATTCAAGAATATTTTCTCTCTCTGCCATTTCACATTCCTCCTAATCAGTTCCACGAAGTCTTGGGTCTACAACATCACGAAGACCATTACCCAGCAGGTTCAGGGCCAACATAGTTGTACAGATAAAAAATGCAGGGATAATAACTTCATGCGGATAGGTACGAAGATACTGTATACCTTCTTTTGCAAGAATTCCCCAGCTACAGTTCGGTGGCTTGATACCAAGACCAATGTAGCTTAAGAATGCCTCCTGGAAGATTGCTCCCGGAATTGCCATACATAAGTTAGTAATCAGCATACCCATGATATTCGGAATAATATGACGGATAATGATCGGAAAATCCGGTACACCAAGTACCTTTGCCGCCATTACAAAGTCCTGCTCCTTCAGACGATAAACCTCACCACGAACAAATCGGCAGGTTCCAATCCATCCAACGATACAAAGAGCAATGATCAGAGGCATTACACCACCCTGTCCGATTACCATCATAACAAGAATGGTAATAATCAGACTTGGAATACCATACAGGATATCTACGATACGCATTACAATCATATCCAGTTTTCCGCCGTAATATCCACAAAGGCCTCCGATTACGGCACCAACACACATATTTACAACTGCGGATATAAGACCAATACTCAAGGATACTCGAGCTCCCATCCAGATACGTACCCACTGGTCACGTCCGGTAGAATCACAGCCCAGCCAGTGTACTGATGTCGGAAGAGAATGGATTGCTTCAATATCCATCTCTGAAAAACTAAATTTACTGAACATAGGTGCAAAGATTGCAAGCACTGCGTAAAGAACGATGATAATCAGTCCTACAATTGCAGAACGATTCTTTTTTAACCGTCGCCATGCATCCTGCCAGAAAGAGAGAGATGGCCTGCTGATGCTTTCCATGCGCTTTGCATCTTTTCCCTTTATTACAAACATATCACGATTCAATTCTGCCATTCTCTCACCTACTTTCTTCCAATTCGTACACGTGGGTCTGCAACACCATACAGAATATCCACGATCAAGTTAGCAGTTACAAGGAATATACCATAAAACACCGTCATACCCAATACCATTGAGTAATCATTGACGCTGACACTTTCAACATAATATTTACCCATACCAGGGATTGCGAAAATAGACTCAAGAACGAAAGTACCAGTCAGTACTGATGCAACTGTCGGTCCAAGCACTGTCATAACAGGCATAATTGCATTTCTGATCTGATGCTTACAGGTAATGCGCATTTCCGACAATCCTTTGGAACGTGCTGTCTTAATGAAATCCTGCTGTACAACTTCCAGCATACTGGATCTCATAATACGCGAGACAGATGCCAACGTATAGAAAGATAACGCAAGAGCCGGAAGAATCGTATACTCAATTCCATTATATTTTGCAACCGGCAACAGTCCCCATTTGATACCGAAAAAGTACTGAAGAAAAGCACCCATGATAAAGTCTGGAATACTGGTACCGATAACAGCTACGATAACACAGAAAAAGTCAATTTTTTTGCCACGGTTTCTCGCTGCAATAATTCCCAGAACAAGTCCGACAGAAATTGCAAGAACAAGTGCACGGATACCAAGATCCGCTGAAAATGGGAAGGTCTGTCCAATAATATAATTTACAGTTTTATTGGTATATTTCATAGAATAACCAAAATTACCACACAGAAGATTTCCCATATAAACAAAATATTGTACAAGTAACGGCTTATCAAATCCATAATAAGATCTCATATTCTCTGCCACCTGCTCTGTAAGCTTTGCACTGGTAAATGGATCACCCGGCATTAAACGCACGAGGAAAAACACGATCGTAACCAACGCCCAGAGAGTCAGCACAGCTGCCACTACACGTTTCGCTATATACTTAGCCACAATACATACCTCCTACTGTAAAAGAAAAAATGCTTCAACGAAGGACGAACCTTCTCATTCTCCCCTGAAGCACTTTTTTTACTCTTTCATACATCCCGCCCGACTAAAAGCCGGGCGGAACTGATTTACAGAGTTTTATCTTACAAAAAATTATTCTGCAACGTCTGCATATACCCAGTCAAGGTTAATTGCACAGTGGAAGAATACAAGACCAGATACTTTTTCACTTACAAGATAGTGAATTTCTCTCTGCTGAAGAGGAATAAATGCACCATCATCAATAATCTTCTGTTCTGCATCAAACAGGTAATCCATACGTGTCTTTGCATCTGTTTCAGTCTGAGAAGCTTTCAGATCTGCATCAACTTCATCATTTGCATACTGGCTGTAGTTATAGAAACTGTCAGATTTGAACAGTTCAAGGTAGCTGTATGGATCATCATAGTCAGCTCCCCATCCGCCGTAACCAATTTCAAAATCGCCGCCCGGAAGAACTGTTCCGTAGATATCAGCATATGTTACCTGACGGATTGTAACATTAATTCCAAGAGCTTTCTGCCACAGTTCCTGACAAACTTCTGCAATCTTCTTACTGGACTCTACGTCAGTAGTTACAATTTCAACACTGATATCAGAAGCATTTGCAATACCAAGTTCAGACATTGCATCATTCAGATATTCAACTGCTTTATCTGTATCGCCATCTAATGGATAAGAATTCAGTTCATATTCCTCACCATATGTCTTTTCTGCACCCTGAAGTCCTTCAAATACCAGACTGTTACTTGGTTTGTAAACATCGCTTGTTGCAAGTTTAATATAGCTGTTACGATCCAGCGCATAGTTCAGAGCAAGACGGAAATTCTTGTTACCAAGAACTTTGTTTTCACTCTTATGGTTGATATAGAAGAAATCTACGTTACCATTTAAGAAAGTATTGTCCTGGCCTTCATATTCCGGAACACTTGCAGATGGAATCTCAACATAATCAAGTTCGCCGGATTCATACATAGCAAGCTGAGTCTCTGCCTTTTCAACATAACTCATAATTGCTTTGTCAAGTTTAATGTTATCTGCATCCCAGTAGTTCTCATTTTTTTCAAATACATATTCCTGATTTTCAGAGCTTGTTAATTTGAACGGACCGGAATAGACATTCTTATCTGCTGTAGCAGCAAAGTCATTGCCATACTTTTCAACAATGTCTTTACGACATGGAGCATACTGACCAGAAGAACCAACAAGGCTAAGGAAATAAGCGGTTGGATTTTCCAGAGTGACTTCAAATGTCTTTTCATCAATTGCTTTTACACCCAGTTCAGATGGATCAACTTCGCCAGTCTCAACTGCATAACCGTTCTTAATATACTCGCCGATGAATGCATATAATGCACCTGTTTCAGGATCAAGAAGACGCTGCCAGCCATATACGAAATCATCTGCTGTGATCGGCTCGCCATCGCTCCATTTTGCATCTTCACGAAGGTGGAACGTATATACAAGACCATCATCAGAAACTTCCCATGATTCAGCAACACCTGGTGTGATTTCACCGCCTGTGTTACGTACAAGGCTCTCTGTTACTGCATGCTGAAGTTCATTGTCAGGAATACAGTTTCCTTTCTGTGGATCCAGAGATGTTGGCTCTGTTCTGGTAGCATAACGGAATACCTTTTCTCCTGATCCGCCTTCTCCATCGGAACCTCCATCATTGGATTTTGGTGTACTACAACCGGCAAGTAAAGTAACTGCCATTGCTGCAGAAAGTAAAGCTGCTAATATTCTCTTTTTCATAAGTTATCCTCCTTTTCTTTAAAGTTCTATTAGCTCATGTGTAGTACTTAACAGGTCTTCATATCCATTTCCGGCAACACTTTCCTGATCCGGGATCCTGACAACGTTCCCGTTCTGAATATAACTACCTGGTTCTACTGTTTTCATACGGTTCTCTTTCAACACAGATTGCGAAGGATTGTTATGTTTCAACAGGAAGGAACTTCCTGTTGAAACTAGAATGCATTCTAGTTCGAGAACCGAAAAGCGCCATGAAATATTCATGACGCCCTTATCATTCCAGTCATAGTGATCTCGCTATGACGTCTCCATATTCTGTTTTATATTTCCCCTGCCGGGTGTCGATATGAAATATGCATGGTAGGCATTCATACCCACTTCACAAAGAGGAACAAAGGTATAATCTTCGCATAAAAAACGAAGCGGATCTTCCGTAGCCTGCATCTTGTCCGCCACATCGGATTCATTAAAGGAAAACCGGATAAAATCTTTCTGTTCGGATAAAACTGCCATCAGATACGGTCCATACTGAACCGCCGCTTTCTCGGGCTCATCCGGGGTCCGAATCAACTGAAATTCATAAGAAAACTCCAGCTGAACTGTAATCCCCTGAGAAAAGTCATGCGAGATAATGATATAACCATTCTCATCCGGTACAATATCCATTTCCTGTTTATCAACAAGAATCCGATATCGTCTGGCCCAACAGGGTCTGCGAATTTTTATTGTATTCAAACCGCTGCCTTCCACATAAAGACTGATACATTCAGGAAAACGTCGGTCTGTATACTGTCTGATCAATACGTCCTGTTCCTTCCAGTGCATTTCCGAAGGAATAAACAGATTCACGTATATGCTGCCTTTTCGGTCAAAGAAATAAATTCCCTCCCTGTATCGGAACCTGCTTTCCATTCCTGTTCCGTGGCAACAATTGTTTTCAAAGAGAAATTCTCTCTTCCCCCCAGGTCCAAGCGGTAGAAAATAGGTACTTTCCCCCGTAACTCTCTGATCCCGGGTTGCGAGTATATGATTGTACAATGTACGTTCATAATAATCCATATAATAAGCTTTCGGTGAGAACTGATACAATTCCTTTGTAAGCTTCAGCATATTATAAGACGCACACGTTTCAGCAGTATCTTTATTGAGAAGAGCGCCGATTTTTCCACTTTCATGGAACATCTCACCTTCTCCGGTTCCTCCATTCGCATAACAGTGCGAGGAGACAACTGTCTGCCAGAAAAATTCTGACATCTCATAGTACTTCTTTATCCCTGTTGCTTTGAACAGTTCCATTGCTCCGAGAACCTGTGGAATATGCTGGTTTGCATGCATCGTGCACAACGCATCCACTCTCTGCTCCAGAGGATAAAACAATTTATCATTATCAAACAGTCCGGCGCACTTTAAATACTCTTCTTTGCCGGTGATCCGGAACAATGCCACCATCACCGCATTCATTCCTCCGAACTCTCCTGCAATATACATACTCCACATCTTTGTAAGATGTTCTCTGGAAAGACCCGAAAGACGCCTCCATACCCACATTCCAAGACGGTCTGCAATAACCAGCGCTTTTTCTGACCGGATATAATGATAACAATCTAATAAACCTGCTAATATTTTATGTAATGTATAATACGGTGCCCAGATAACCGGATATTTTGTATATTCTTCCAGCAGATCGAACTGCTCTTCCGAATATCCGCTTAAAAAACCATCTTTGATATCCGGCATATTGGAAAATGCTTCCTGACACTCTCCCAGCGATTGCACCATATATACTGCTTTTTCTTTTATTTTATGATCACCCGTCGAGTGATAACACAATGCCAAAGAAGAAAGATAATGACCTGTCGTGTGTCCGCGAAGCTGACTGTCCGGTGCATCCCATCCATCCATCGGCATGGCACCTCTGGTGTCAATTCCAGATGCTGTTCTGAAATTGTAAAGCATCTGGTCATCATCCACATTCAGCAGATATAATAACATATTCTGCTGTGAATTATGGAACAGGCTTCCTTCTATCAGTCTGATATCTGCCTCAGAACATTCTGTAACCTCAGGCAGTGGATTCAGATACTTTTCCGGCAGTTCTTTTAACACCGTGATCTCTGCTTCCACTGAGAGCTCCGTATCTGCAAGTGTTCCATGCGCTTTATACATCCCGGGAGCACGAAAAAAAACACGGCTTCCTTTCTCCCATTCCACAGGATACGGAATCAGATTGCCATCGCTTCTCTCAACGATTGCTACCTGCGGAAGCTCTGCCAACTCTGATACGCCTGCCGTTATCCGAACCGGATATACATTGGAAACCTGAAGCTGATTCTTCTTTTCCAGAATCCTGACTTCATAAGTCTTCGTTTTTTTGGCATTCCCGTATAAAAAAGTTGCGTATAAAGGAATTGTCCTGTCTCCCATTCCATAAGCGGGACGTGTAACTTTCCCATCATCACTCAGGAACCGGTCATGTCCGGATTTCCAGATGATCTTTGAACCATACATTCCTCTTTCCGGAAGTACAAGATCATATTCAACGGTATTCAGATTGCCAATGTAGAGGGAATCCATATCCTTCTCTATGATTTCATGATCTAAAAAATCTCTGTTCATCTGCGTATCCTGGAGAAATGTTTTCATATAAACGATTATTTCTTCACTTATATGATTTAATTATAATCTGAATTTATTCATTTGTCAATGTTATATCAATTTGGTGAATAATAATTCATAATTACGAATCTTATTTTCACAAAAGATTGTCAGACTTTCTCGTATATACCCAGAGACTGAGTATATCCTCATCCGTCTGATTATAGATACGATGACACTCTCCACTGCGTATATATACAGAATCTCCCGGATACAGTTCATAATGATCCCCTTCAATATCTATGGACATAACCCCCTTCAGTACCGTTCCCATCTCTTCACAGACATGTCGGTATGCCTGTTTCTTCTGTGCCTCTCCCGGTTTGATCGTAATATATTCCAGCACATGATTATTTTTTTTGAAATCAATAATGCCAACCGACATATTTTCCTCCGGATACTCATCTATCCGAATATCTTTTTTTTGGATCACAACACTTCCGGAACCGTCCATTTGAAGAATATCTGTAATGCTTACATCCAGTATCTCACAGATTTTTGCCAGATTTTCAATATTCGGTGTTGTTTTATTCTGTTCCAGGGTACTCAGATATCCAACCGAAAGTCCTGTATACTGGGACAACGTTTTTATCGTCATTAGTTTTTTCTTTCGATGAGATCGTATTCTGTCTCCGAGATGACTGATATCCAGCATATTTTCTGTTCTCCTTTTCTTCCGCGCGTTAAAGTTTTAACTATTTTTATGCTATCGTATTTTCCCCGTCTTGGCAAGCATTATTTTCAGACCTCTCGCATTTTTCTATTGTTTTCTGCTCCGAAAGCACTTATAATATGGTACTGGATACCAATATATTCAGGAGGCATTTATGAAATTTATATATCCCGCAGTATTTCACAAAACAGAAAATGGCAGATATGAAGGTTACTTTCCTGATCTGGAATGTTGTTACGGGGAAGGAGAGACCCTGGATGATGCTATTGACAGTGCCAATGACGCCATGCGCGACTGGATTACACTGGAGCTCTCAGAAGAGGAACCTCTGATGCCATATGTTTCTGATATCAGTGATATGAACCTGAAAGAAGGAGAAATCGTCAGAAACATTTCTGTAAATATCCGTTTCTACGAAGGGTGGGACGAATAGATCCGATACACACTGAAAATGGGACCGTTGCAGCACCTTCTGCAATAGTCCCATTTCATTATTCTTTCTGATTATTTACCAGCCATCTGTTTTTCCTGCTGTTCGATCATTTTCTTTACCATATAACCGCCAACAGAACCATTCTGTCTGGATGTCAGGTCTCCGTTATATCCATCAGATAACGGTACTCCCAGTTCGCTTGCAACCTCATATTTAAATTTGTCTAATGCACCCTTTGCTTCAGGTACGGCTGCTCTGTTTGATGAACGATTTGCCATTGTTATACTCCTCCTTCTTGTAACTTTTTCTTTGTTGTTACACCCATAGTATATGGAGGAATCAGATTATTACACTAGAAGTGTTTTCATAATCTGGCAGATTTTTCAGCCATTCCTGATCCGTTTTTTCGATCTCTTCCGCTGCTTCACTGGCCATCTGAAGAATTCTTGCATCCTGATACACATCACCGATCCTGAAGTTCATAAGTCCGCTCTGACGGATTCCGAACAGATCACCCGGTCCCCGAAGGCGCAGATCTTCACTTGCAATTTTAAATCCATCATTGGAATGATTCAGAATATCCAGTCTTTCTTTTGTCTCTTTTGATTTGGACGCACTCATGAAGATACAATAAGACTGGTATTTTCCTCTTCCAACACGTCCCCGCAGCTGATGAAGTTGTGCCAGACCGAATCTTTCTGCATTTTCAATCATCATGACAGTCGCATTCGGTACATCAATTCCAACCTCAATTACCGTTGTAGACACCAGAATCTGTATTTCATTTTTCCCAAAACGTTCCATGATATCATCTTTTTCTGCCTGCTTCATTTTTCCATGCAGATAAGATACTCTGACTGTATCTCCCATCTCCTGCTGCAGTCTCTGCGTATAATCGATTACATTTTCCGCTTCAAGATTTTCGCTTTCTTCCACCATCGGACAGATAATATAACATTGTCTGCCCTCTGCAATCTGCTTTTTCATAAATGCATATGCTGTCTTCCGGTATCCCGTATCTACCACGCAATTTTTGATTGGAAGGCGGTTTGCCGGCAGTTCGTCCATCACCGAGATATCAAGGTCTCCATACAGGATGATTGCCAGTGTACGCGGTATCGGAGTTGCACTCATAACCAGAACATGTGGCTCCCCACCTTTTCTGGCAAACGTTTCTCTCTGCTTGACTCCAAACCTGTGCTGCTCATCCGTGACTACAAGCGCAAGGTTATCGTAATTTACTGCCCCCTGGATCAGCGCATGTGTTCCGATTATAATTCTGGCAAGTCCACATTCAATCCTGTCATATGCTTTTCTCTTTTCCTTTGCAGTCATAGAGCCTGTTAATAATACAACTTTTACAGGGATATGATAAGTTTCAAACATTCTGGTAATCGATTCATAATGTTGCCTTGCCAGAACTTCTGTCGGTGCCATCATCGCTCCCTGATATCCGTTCAACGCAACCGTAAGGAGCGCCAGTACTGCCACGATCGTCTTACCTGATCCTACATCTCCCTGTACAAGCCTGGACATAACCGTATCCGATGCCATGTCAGAGGATATCTCTTTCCAGACCTTTTTCTGAGCCCCCGTCAACTCATACGGAAGATTCTGTATCAGCAGGTCAACTTCAGGCTGCGGCTTGATCACATATTCATTAGCAAGCTTTTCATTTTTTTCTTTCAGTTTTCGAAGAGACAGGATAAATTCCAGAAATTCCTCAAACACCAATCGTTCTCTGGCATGGTAAAATACTTCCTTGTCTTCCGGAAAATGAATCCCACGTATCGCGTAATTATATTCCGCAAGACCATACTTTATTCGCAACTCCTGCGGAAGGATATCTCTGGTCAGATCCAGGCCGTCCAGAGCCTGTTTCATGGCCTTCATCACTGTATGATTCGTCAGCCCCGATGTAAGACCGTAAATTGGCTGCAGGGTATCAAGCTTCTCTGCATATTTATCAGCCGGATAAAAGAGCTCCGGATGTTCCATCACCAGATTCCCTTTTTTATTCACTACTCTGCCCCGCAGAGTAATCGTTCCTCCGCCCGAGAGAGTGTTTCTGAGAAATGGCATTCGGAACCAGACGACTTTCAGTGTACCGGTAATGTCTTTTACATGGATCGTCGTGATCTGCATACTACGGTTTCCCGACACCTGTACCCGTCCATATATGGCACCGGTTACTGTCTGTGTCTTTTCTTCTTCCAGTTCGCTGATCGGAACAGCCTTCTCGTATACGTCATAACCTCTTGGATAATAATGAATCAGATCCCCTACTGTCTCTATGTGAATCTTCTGAAAAAGCTTTTTTGTCTTTTCTCCTATTCCTTTTAATTCCCCAATATCCGTTTTTTCAATCATATTATCTCCGATATATCCAAAAATACAGAAAACCAGACTCCGATTCTTCCGGAATATCCCGGAAATCTCTCAGAGCTGGTCATCTTCTGTTATACTACATCATTTTATAATTATTCTACAGCAAGAACATAATAGTAGATCGGCTGTCCACCGGAATGCACATCAATATCAACATCCGGATATAATGCTTCAATCTCGCCGGTAAACCTCTCAGCATCTTCCTCTGTTACATCCTCTCCGTAATACAGGCTGATCAGTTCTGAATCATCATCAACCAGCTGTGCAAGCATATCCTTTGTTGTCGCCTCAATATCTTTTCCTACAGACAGGATTCCGTGATCTCCAATACCCATGATATCACCTTCATGGATCTCTTTATCATCGATATGCGTGTCTCTGACTGCATACGTCACCTGCCCGGTCTTTACATTCTTAATCTCTTCCAGCATCGTCTCTTCATTTGCTGAAGCATCTGCGTCCGGCATAAAATTGATAATTGCAGTAATTCCCTGCGGTACAGTTTTTGTAGGAATCACTACGATCTCTTTGTCTTCTACCAGCGCTTTTGCCTGGTTAGCAGCAAGAACGATATTCTTGTTATTCGGAAGGATAAATATCGTGTCAGCGTTCACCTGATCAATCGCATTGAGCATGTCCTCAGTACTTGGATTCATCGTCTGTCCGCCTTCAATAATATAGTCTGCACCCAGTTCTCTGAAGATATCATTCAATCCTTCTCCTATGGATACAGCAATGAATCCCATTGGTTTTCTTGGCTCTTCTTCTTTCTTTTTTGCATCCTCCTGTGCCTGCTGAGCTGACAGCTTTTCCGCATCACGAATCAGCTTCTCCTGATGCTCTTCACGCATATTATCAATCTTCATACGTGACAGCTGTCCATAAGTCAACGCTCTCTGGATTGCAAGTCCCGGATCATTCGTATGAACATGTATCTTTACAACATCATCATCTGCCACACATACGATAGAATCACCGATGGAACTTAAATATCCTTTAAAATCACGCTCATCCTCTTCGGTAAATTCTTTTTCTGTCAAAATGATAAATTCTGTACAGTAACCAAACTTAATATCTGCAGTATCCTCTGCATTTACTTTTGTGACGGTCGCACCCGCACTCGGTTTTATTGCACTGTAATCAACTTCTTTTCCCTGGAACGCATCATATGCACCCTTAAGGACTTCAAGAAGTCCCTGTCCGCCGGAATCTACCACTCCTGCTTCCTTCAGGACCGGCAGCATCTCCGGAGTCTTTGCAAGTACTTCTTCTGCATATTCCAACACTGCCGGGAAAAAGACTTCCAGATCATCCGTCTCATTTGCCATCTCAGCGGCCTTTTCTGCGATTCCGCTTGCAACGGTAAGAATCGTTCCCTCTTTCGGCTTCATAACTGCTTTGTATGCAGTATCTCTTGCTCTGGAACATGCTGCAGAAAACCCAAGTACATCGATTTCGTTTTCTTCACGGATGGATTTTGTAAATCCTCTCAAAAGTTGTGACAATATAACACCGGAATTACCTCTTGCTCCGCGCAAAGATCCTGAGGAGATCGCTTTGGCAAGATCTTTCATATCCGGACGTTCAAGAGCTGTTACCTCTTTTGCGGCAGCCATAATCGTAAGAGACATATTGGTTCCGGTATCTCCATCCGGTACCGGAAACACGTTTAATTCGTTAATATATTCTTTCTTAGCTTCAATATTCTGGGCACCTGCTAAAAACATCTTTGCAAGCATGTCCACATTTATTGTTTTCGTAGCCACTTCCTTTGTTCCTCCTTAACCTAAATACTAATCGATGACTCTGACGCCTTCAATATAGACATTAATCTTATCAACCGGCATTCCGGAGAATTCTTCAACTCTGTATTTTACATCACTGATCAGATTCTCAGTAACAGCAGAAATACTTACACCATACGCCACAATAATATGGAAGTTAAGACTGATATGATTTTCCTCATCAATGTTTACCTGAATCCCTCTTGTAAGGCTTTCCTTCTTAAGCAGATGAACAAGCCCGTCTTTCATATTCACAGCAGCCATACCCACAATACCAAAACATTCAACAGCTACGGTTCCTGCATATTTTGCAATCACTTCCGGATCAATCGTTACGATTCCCAGATCTGTACTCATACATCCTTTCATATCTTCAACCTCCGATTCTAATCTATCTCATACAGACATAATAATAAGAATATTATACTCTGCTTTTCTTTATATTACAACACGAAAACCGTGGATCGGTTCGTAAGGGCAATAAAAAACCCAGATTCCATAGCGAAATCTGAGTTTTAATTTCTCCTATGCACGCTCAACTTTTCCTGATTTTAAACAAGAAGTACAAACATACATCTTCTTTGTAGCTCCGTTTTCTGTTTTAACACGAACAGACTTTACATTAGATTTCCACATCTTTGGTGTTTTTCTATTAGAGTGGCTTACATTATTTCCAAAGTGAGCACCCTTTTCACAAATAGCACATTTTGCCATGACTGCACCTCCTAACGCTCATAATAAGTTCTTAATACGAACTCGCAACAATAGTTATTTTAACAGAACAATTCACGAATTGCAAGTATTATTTCATATTTTTATAGAAACCCAACTACTTTTTTAACCGCAGAACAGACAATACCCTGCGGCC
Source organism: Dorea sp. (assembly GCA_016295505.1). GTDB lineage: Bacteria > Bacillota > Clostridia > Lachnospirales > Lachnospiraceae > Dorea_A. The sequence continues at coordinate 25,552 of JAEDLC010000001.1, read as the reverse complement.
ACACAAAACACAATGCATAAGACTTCCAAAAATGTATTGGGCAGAACAAATGTCAGTATAATTCCGACTGCCACCCAGAATAAGGCAAATCCGACTACCCGCTTCACGCATGCCACTCCTGCCTTTTTCTCTATCTTATGCACTGCAGTACGCTATTATTCCCCGGAAGCCTCATCCAGGATACTGTTCACATCCTCTTCTGTCATCTTATCTTCCTTTTTGGAAGTAAACCGATCCATAACATCCGGTATCATATCAAGAATCTTGGTCATGGTATCCTGATTCTTGATATTAACAAGTCTGGTATGACCGTTCTGAATCACAAGAACTGCACTTGGCGTCATCTTTCCGCCAATTCCTCCGGCTCCTTTTTCCTTTTTGTCTTCACTATACGCCCCTGCTCCAACTGCAAACGACACATCTACCAGCGGAAGAATGATCGTATCCTCAATATGAATTGCATCTCCGACTACCGTTTTCGTAGATACTACCCCATCCATTCCATGAAACAGAGCTTCTACTGTTCCCTTAAAATTATTGTCTGCCATATTCTTTCCTCCTGTTTTATCTTATAATTCAAAATTCCTGATATCATGATAGGTTTTCCGGACTTCCTTACACCATAACAGATTCCAGAGAAGACATACTGCAGAAATCAGTCTGATACCGCCGCTTACCTCTGCAGAACCTTCCAGAATCTTCTGTTCAAAATCCGGCTGCACATGCAGGTGATCACCGATAAAAGGATAGATGACACTCAAAGCAGCCAACGCCTGTCCGGTCATACATGGATCCTCAAATCCATAATGAATATCTGCATGTACCCGTTTCGGTTTCCATCTTCTCAGAAGTTTAAAAGCTTCTTTTTTTACTTTTCGAAATGCCTTCCGATGTACTTCATCCGTCAGAGCCTCTGTAATCTTATTCTTTTTCTCTGATAATAGCTTCATTTTATCACAGATCTTTTGAATTGTACATTTGATCTTCCGGAATATCCCTTTAATCTTATCTCTCAGTCTCTGAATCAACGTTTTCTTTTTCGGATCAGAAGTGCGGCCTTTTCTTTCAATTCTTTCAGATAATCCGGATTTTTCTTCAGCTTTTTGCGGAATGCTTTTGTTACATCCGTCATCTTTTTCCAGCCGTTTTTCTTCCGCAGGCTCTTCTTTTTTTTCTTCCAGACTCTTTTGATCTGTTTCCATTTCTTTTTCAATTTTTTCTGCAAGTTCTTTTGCCAGCTCTTCTTCATCCTCTTCCACCTCTTCTTCAATGGTCACGGAATCCTCCTGTTCATTTTTTAACACCTTCCAGGCGATCCTGATCCGCCAGTTCAGCTTTTTCTCACTGTAAGAAACATCCGCTCTTATCAGATGCAAAAGCCATGTCACCTTTCCGGCAGCCCTGATGGTATCCGGATTGCCTTCACATGAGGCATCAGCACGATATCGGACCGGTACAAAAAGAACAATACAAACCAGTAATACCAGTATCCCCAGTACTACCGCAATTATAATCCCTATGATTTTTAAGATTAATAATAGAATATGTAGCATCTTATTCTTCCTGTTCTTTTTTTAATATATAGGCCCGGATATCCGCTCCTCTGGTCTCATTATACACTTCCTGTGTAATAAGTTCCACTAATTCTACAGCGTCATCATATCCTTTTGCTATTCCAACCACCAGAAAATCATCTTTAGGGAAGCTGGGCTGCAATAATACGATTGAATTATAGATCTCCAGATGATTTGCTTCATTCTGCGCCAGTGTGATAATATGGATATTGGGCTGAAATTTATCTTCTTCCAGCTTACGGATGATCTTCTCTTTCTTTTTTTCCAGTCCTTCCATCAGATACAGATGTCTGTAATATCTCATCTTTTCCGCTCCTTTTTGTGTCTCTTATAGCATACCCGTTTTTCAGATTTTCAGTCGGTATCAGATTAATAATAATATGCATCAAAAATCTGTTTTGCAATATTCACAGCCTTCGCAGTTCCATCGGAGGATTCAATGATGATGCTAACTACAAGCTCCGGATTCTCTACATTGCTCATTCCGATGAACCATGAATGGTCTTTTTCCTTGTCAGAACTGTACTCAGCAGTTCCCGTCTTACCTGCCGCTGTATAGCTCTGACCCGCAAGCACGGATGCAGTTCCATAATCCACAACACTCTTCATATACTCTTTCAACTGCGCTGCTTCTTCTGTCGTCATTAACTGCCTGTACTCTTCCGGTTCCGTTTCTTTTACGGTCGTTCCGGAATAATTGGTTACTTTGTCGATCAGATATGGTTTCATCAATGTTCCGCCATTGGCGATTGCGGATGTAATCAGTGCCATATGATACGGACTCACCTGTGTCTCCCCCTGTCCCATGGCAGTCATCATCTTTGTCCCGTTTCCTGCAGATGAATCCAGCGTAAAACTGCTCTTACTATAAGACAGATCACATGGAAGCTTGGAGTCAAACAGAACTTCCTTCGCTGTTTTTTTGAAGGAATCCGAATCCAATAACAGTCCGATATTAGAGAATGAAGCGTTACAGGAATATGCAAGACTGTCCTGAAGGTTCAGCTGTCCATGTACATTTCCGTTATAACAGTGAATCGTAATCCCGTCCTGTTCGATTGCCCCTGTACAATTATAGGTGTAAGAAGAATAATCCGGATATTCTCTCATATATTCAAGTGCTGTGACCACTTTGAAAGTCGATCCCGGTGCATACTGCCCCTGCGTCGCACGATTCAGAAGCGCACTGTTTTCATCCGTATTCAGGCTGTCCCAGTTCGCATCGACCGTATTGGGATCATAATCAGGTTTTGATACCATTGCGAGAATCTTACCGGTCTTCGGATCCATTACAACGACTGCACCCTTATAGCTGCCAAGTGCATTATAAGCTGCCTGCTGAAGTGTCAGATCCAGTGTTGTCACTACCGTATCTCCCGTATTTTTCTGATCCTGAAACTCATTCTTTAATTTTTCCAGGAAAAATGCATTGGATGTCAGAAGATCATAATTTGCAACAGATTCAATCCCGGATTTTCCATGCGTGCTGTATCCTACAACATGAGCAAACATATTGCCAAATGGATATTCCCTGATCTCTGAACCATCTTCAGCCACGCTGGTCTGGGCCAGAATGTTCCCGTTTTTATCAACGATTTTTCCCCGTGCTACCCGGTCTGCATTCGAGTCCTGTCTTGCATTATACGGACTTCGGATAATGTCAGCACTTTTCTCCACCTGAAAATAGGTAATATATCCCATCAGCACCAGGAATAACGCTACAAAGATATATGTCACCCTAGCGAACTCTTTGTTTCTTTCCCGCTTTGCTCTGGCTTTTTTCTTGTCCTGACGTCTGGCTTCTTTTCGCTCTCTGCGCGGCATTGCTTCCACTTCTTCTTTGCGCTTTCTCCTCTTGTCCGCTTCTCTTTGCTCGTAACCTTTCTTTTTTCTTTCTTTCAATATCGTCTTCCTCGTCTTCCCTTAATATATACAATCCCTGTATAATCGCAAACATGATCAGTGTACTGATCAGCGAACTGCCTCCATAACTTACAAGCGGCAGCGTCACTCCTGTAGAAGGAATGAACTTCACGGCACCGCCAATGGTCAGAAAGACCTGGAATATATAGCAGGTTCCAAGCCCAAGTGCAACCATTTTATAGAACATGTTGTGAAGCTGCATGGCAATATTCAGAAACATGACATAACAGCTGACACAGATCAATATCAGACACAGAGCAAATATCAATCCCATTTCCTCCGAAATCGCAGAAAATATAAAATCTTCTGCCGCTACCGGTATGGTGTCGGGCTGTCCCTGATACAGGCCGGTTCCAAACCATCCCCCGGTTCCGATCGCAAACAGCGACTGCGCCACCTGATAACCTCCGTTATCATAAGATGCAAACGGATCTTTCCACACAATGACTCGCGTCCTCACATGGCTGAACAGATAATAGGCCGCTACAGAGGCAACACTTCCCGCCCCGAGTCCGGCAAGAACATATAACGGCTGATGTGTTGCCACATAAAGCATGACAAGATACACCACAAATATGATCAGTGCTGCTCCAAGATCCTTTGATACTACGAGGATCAATACATGAAATGCTGCAATTGCCGTTGTGATCACAATCTCTTTAAATTCCATGGAACGTTTAAAGCTGGCTGCCACAAAAAATACAAAGATAATCTTTACAAGCTCCGAGGGCTGAATACTGATCCCACCGATTGTAAATCCAAGCATCGCGCCATACGATACCTTACCGACGATCAGTACGATCCCCAGCGAAACGATGCCCGCAGCAGCATACAGAATTCTCCACTCTGAAAGGAACCTGAACTTTCGGATAATAACCGGTATGATCAGACAGAGCGCAATTCCTCCGGCAGCAATAAGATACTGCTTCGATGCCTTATTATAATCCAGTCTTGTGATCATGATAAACCCGATGCTTAAAAGCATACACATATTATTGACTACCAGTCTGGACACTCTGGGATAGATCACCGTATACAGGACGATCGTGGCTCCCAGAAGCGTCACCTGCATCAGATATAATGCCAGGATCTTAATATCATTCTTTTCCAGATACATGACCAGAAAGGCAATCAGATGGATCATAAACATCAGCACATTTTGTTTTCTGAGCATCCTCTTCTTCTTATCCGGATCAAAATATCCAAAGATACTAAAACACAGATACGTATACATCGTAATCAATACAATCATCAGATATTTTGACAATTCTACAATAATATTAACCAACTTTCCACCTACTTTACTCCTCTTTTAAAGTGCCCGCGCGTATATTCCATATCTGGCGGAAGCACTGTCTCTCCACCTGAAAATGCATTACCATATATCTCAATCATCTCCCGCACCACATTCGCATCTTCCCGGCAAAAATCCAGCCGGACTTCCGCCGGATGCAGAGCCATGATCTCATCCGCTTTATCGGCAAGATATAATGGCGCCGAATTATAAATGATATTATAGCAATAGCGACAGCATTTTCTCACAGAAAACTGCTTCTGATACCGGTCAGTAATGGAAAGGTATCCTTCTTTTCCATCACATCCCGAACTGCTCTTCTGAATGCATCCTGCCGTGATCATGACAGGCTGATAGCCATACACAGTCAAAGCAGCACCCTCTATATTCAGTGTTTTCAGTTCACGGTCATTGAATTCTGCCGGTGCAGTATATCTGCAAATTCCCTGCTCTTTTGCAAACTGCTTTGCAGACTGGTTCCAGACATACACATTGGAGTCGGAACGGATTTCCTTCGGGTATCCATGCATCTTCAGCCATTCCAGGCTTTCAAGATTCCGCACCATCACACCGTCATATATGGTTACCATCTCGTCATAGATCTTCTCAAACCGGGATATCGCCTGATCTCTGAAGATGTAAGGCATCGCAAGAATATACCGGATTCCCGGCCTTTTTCCTTCCCTGAGCTTTTGTATCATCCTGTCATCCATACCGGACAGACTTTCCACATATATACTCGAAATCCTCTCAGATGTTATCGCCTGTTCAAGCTGTTCTTCATTCTGAACAAGAACCGCAATTTCCGGACACTCCTGCCCGGAAATGACCACTTCTTCCCGGCTGTCCTGAATCTGTCTCATCTCAGGAATCTCTCTGCGATATTCAGCCAGAACCGTCTGTGTCAGACATCGGATCGCCTCTCTTCGCAGTTCATTCAGTGCCTGCATCGGCAGGAAAACATTGCCTTCCATCTGAACCTCAAGTCTGTCAAATGTATATTCTGTGTTGCCGGTTTTTCTGATCTGCTTCTCCACTCTGTCTACGTCAAGCGGCTGACGCATCGCCTCCTGTACCGGTTCTCCTTCACACATAACCTGTCTGCCCTGATAATTCAATAACAGTTTAGCATTCTGTCCGACAGAAAGTATTAATTTCCCATTAATTTTTTCTTGTAATTTGACTTCTTTCCATTCTGACTCTTCTTTTTTTTCGGTTCCCGGCCTCTGAAACGAAATCATATCTTTTCCGTTATGCTGATGATAGTATCCCTTCGTATATCCTCTCCTCTGATATACACGCAGCAGCTCTTCTTTATCCCGCTGAGATACCCGAAATCCATCCTTTCCTTTTGCCAGATACAAATCCGCGTATTTCCGATACATTTTAACAACCGTATAGACGTAGTCCGGCTGCTTCATTCTGCCCTCGATTTTAAAAGAATCTATCCCCGCTTCTATCAGTTCCGGAAGGAAATCAATGGTACACAGATCCTTCAGACTCATGATATCCTCCGGCTTTTTCCCCTGTACACGATATGGAAGACGGCATGGCTGTGCACACTGTCCCCGATTACCGCTTCGGCCTCCGATCATGCTGCTGAGCAGACATTGACCGGAATAGCAGTAACACAACGCACCATGCACAAAGCATTCCATCTCCAGTCCTGTCTTCTGCTTCATCGAACGGATCTCATCCAGCGAAAGCTCCCTGGCAGGTACAACTCTTGTAATCCCGTACTCCTTTACACAGGAGGCTCCAAGGGTATTTGTTATCGTCATCTGGGTACTGGCATGTACGGAAAGATCCGGAAACCACTGCCGGATACACCTCATCACACCGGTATCCTGTACAATCACTGCATCCAGCCCTCTCTGATAATACGGCAGCAGATATTCATATAATTCATTCAATTCCCGATCTTTCAGAAGCGTATTCACCGTCAGATAGATCTTTCTGCCATGAATATGCACGTAATCAATCGCCTCCAGAAGATCCTCCTGTGACAGATTTCTGGCATATGCTCTCGCTCCGTATCTGCTTCCTCCCAGATATACGGCATCTGCGCCTGCACTGATTGCAGCCCTCAGACTTTCATATGATCCGGCCGGTGCCAGTATTTCTACATTGCTGTCCATACCGTTTCCTTTCTGCTAATCATCTGTTATAGATGTAATCATTTCATGTTCCCTACAGAGTAAAAAAAGCTGTCAAAAGACAGCCTATTTTTTACGATTATTCTTGATCTCCGTTTCAAGCTGTACGATCTTCATCTGCAGCTCTTTATTTTCTTCTTTCAGCTTGTCCATTGCCTTTTCTGCATTTTCCAGCTTAATCTGAACGGAAATCAATTCATGCTTCAGATCATACATTTCTTTATCTTTTGCTTCTATATCACTTTCCAAAGTGCCTCCCTGTTTCTTGGCCTTAAAGTAATCATCCGCAATATTCAGCGCCAGAAGAATACTTCTCGTCTCAGCACTTTGCTTACGATATCCTTCACTATTACTGCATTCCTCTATCTTGTGATTCAGATAAGTGGATACTTTCTGCAGATAATCTTCACTTTCAAATCCGCTTAAAGTAAACACCTTGCCTCCTATTAATACTTCCGTATAGTTTTTTGATGATGCCATAAGAAGCCTCCTCGAACTTTCTATAATTTCTGATAACTATTATAAACTAATCTCGAATAAAAACCAACTGTTTTTCGTTATTTTTGAATCAAAATGCCCAGATGTACATATGCATGGTCTGTTACGATCCGCCCTCTTGGGGTTCTCTGTATAAATCCGTTTTTCAGAAGATATGGCTCATACACATCCTCGATCGTTCCTGCATCTTCACCAATGGCAGCTGCAAGTGTGTCCAGTCCGACCGGACCTCCCTGAAACTTTTCAATCATGGTGAGCAGGATTCCACGGTCTGTCTGATCCAGTCCTTCCTTATCCACGTCCAGAAGATCCAGTGCATAATCTGCAACCTCTTCTGTAATATAGCCATCATATTTGACCTGTGCAAAATCACGCACACGCTTCAGCAGACGATTGGCAAGTCTCGGAGTACCTCTCGACCTTCTTGCGAGTGCATAAGCACCTTTTTCATCAATTCCAACATCCAATACCTGCGCGGATCGAACAATGATAGCCTTCAGTTCTTCAATCGTATAGAATTCCATACGATTTACCACACCAAACCGATCCCGAAGCGGGGCAGTCAACATTCCCGCTCTTGTCGTTGCACCCACAAGAGTAAACTTCGGCAGGTCCAGGCGAATCGATCTTGCACCGGCACCTTTTCCGATCATGATATCAATTGCAAAGTCCTCCATCGCCGGATACAATACCTCTTCCACCTGACGGTTCAGACGGTGAATCTCATCAACAAACAACACATCCCCCTCCTGAAGGTTATTCAGGATTGCCGCCATATCTCCGGGTTTTTCAATCGCCGGACCGGACGTGATCTTCATATTCACATTCATTTCATTTGCAATGATTCCTGCAAGCGTTGTCTTTCCAAGCCCCGGAGGCCCATAAAAAAGTACATGATCCAGTGCCTCATTTCTCGCTTTCGCCGCTTCAATGTAGATCTTCAGCATCTCTTTTGCTTTTTCCTGTCCGATATAATCTTCCAGAAGCTGCGGTCTTAAATGATTTTCAAATCTCTGATCTTCTTCCAGATTCTCTGTTGTGATAATTCTTCTGCTCATCTCATCTTCCACCCTGTACTAAAACATCATTTTTCTGAGTGCCTGTTTCAATACTTCTTCTACTTTCATGTCTTCCGTGATCTCAACCTGTTTCACCGCTTTCAGAGCCTCTGTACTTCCATATCCCAGTGCAGTCAGAGCCTGCACTGCTTCACTCTGTACTTCTGCATAGCCTGCATCCGAAGTTCCGGAAACCGATGACATTTCACCATCTGAGATATGCTCCAGTGCATCCTCCAGCTTCAGCTTATCCTTGAGTTCCAGGATCAGCTTTTCAGCCGTCTTCTTTCCAATCCCCGGAGCTGCCTGGATCGCTTTTACATCATTGGATGCCACTGCGAATCTCAGATCATCCGGACTAAGCGCAGACAAAATTCCAAGTGCACCTTTCGGGCCGATTCCATTTACCCCGATCAGCATACGGAACACGGACAACTCATCCCTCGTCAGAAAACCGTACAACTGCATCATATCCTCTTTTACATGCAGATATGTGTGAATCTTTACTTCTTTTCCTGTACGCGGCAGCATTCCCATGGCTCGTCCTGCCATATAGACTCCATATCCTATGCCTCCCACATCAATTATAACCCGATCCTCTTCCATCGCTGCAAGAGTTCCCCGTACATATGCAATCATAACTCCTCCTAAAATCTTATATTCTTCAGTCTTTTTAACATTTCATTCGATAGTACTCCAATCAAAAGCCCTGTCACAAGCCCTGCGATCATCAGCACCGGAAAATAGTACGCTACACTGAACGTCTCAACAACCAGCATTGCTACTGTCATCTGTCCGACATTATGAAAAACGCCTCCTGCCACACTGATTCCCATGACACTGAAACTGTTCCGACGCTTCAGCAGTGCCATCACAGACAGACTCAGAAGTCCTCCCGCAAGGCTGTAAAGAATACTGAAATAGTTTCCGAATATAAATCCGGAAAGAAGTATCCGAACGATCGATAACAGATATACCTCCTGCAGAGGAAGCTTATATAAAGCAACTACGATGATCAGATTAGCCAGCCCCAGCTTCACTCCCGGAATTCCAAAATTGATCGGAATCAGGGTCTCCACATAACTGAAGATCAGTGCAAGTGCAGTAAAAACGCCAAAATATGCCACTCTGCTTTTCATGATCTCCTCCTAATTTGTAACAGCATCATACGCACTTTGTTCGCTGCTTTTTACTTCTATAACAACTTTATTCGGCAGACAGATAATGCTTTCTCCATTCTTCGACACTGCTTTCTGATGAACACACAGCTTATCCGGACAATCCGCCTCTGTCATATCGGCTTTTCCCTCTTTAATCTGAAGAATATTCGTCCCGCCATTGATTTCTATCGTCTGCTCCTCAGAAAGACGGTAGGTCCCCTTTTCCTCTCCATCAACCTTAACAATCACGATCCCATCATCAACATTCTGCATTCTTTCATGCAGCAGGTATGCCAATGCTGCAATACAGATAATTCCCAGGATCAGAATCAGGTCATTTCTTTTCCATCTATGATTCATAGCTCTACCTCATTTTCGTCTACGCCTTATTCTAGCACAAGAATTCCTCCTCAGCAACAAGGAACCTGGGATTCATTTTTTCCTGATTCCATGCTATAATACCTGTGTCAAAAATAACGTCTGCATATACAGACGATCTGATAAGGAGTGATTTCATATGAAATACAGACGAATCATTGCGATTCTGGCTGCTCTTATGCTTCTCCTGTCCGGATGCAGTATGTCAAAAAAGCAGGAAAACCAGACATATACCGACACTCTGTTTGATACCGTCATTAAAGTACAGATTCTGGATTCTGTTGATTCAGAAGTATTGGAAGGCTGCAAAGAATTATGTCAAAAATATGACACCATGTTTTCGAATCGAATCGAAGACAGTGAAATTTCCAGAATCAACAATGCAAAGTGCAATCCGGTCGAGGTATCGGATGAGACCCTTACACTGATTAAAACCGGCATTTACTATAGTGAATTATCTGATGGTGCATTTGATATCACCATTTCCCCGGTCTCCATGCTCTGGGATTTTAAATCCGAAAGCCCTTCTGTTCCATCCCAAGAAACGATTGAAGAAGCTGTAAGCCATGTTGACTATCACAATATCGTAATTGAAGGGAATACTGTGCAGCTGACAGATCCGCAGGCCGGTATTGATGTCGGTGCTCTGGCCAAAGGATATATTGCTGACCGGCTAAAGGAATATCTGCAGGAAGAAGGCGTCGAACACGCACTGATCAATCTTGGTGGAAATGTACTTGCCATGGGAACCAAAACAGACGGATCCGACTATAACATCGGTATCCAGAAGCCCTTTGATGAAACCGGAGAACCTGTTACAGCCGTAAAAATTGCGGATGAATCCGTTGTAACATCCGGTATCTATCAGCGCTATTTTGAACAGGACAATATCCTCTATCATCACATACTGGATCCCCGAACCGGCTATCCGTGTGAAAATAATCTCTACAGCGTTTCCATCATCACAGATTCTTCTCTGACCGCAGATGCCCTCAGTACCACCTGCTTTCTTCTCGGTTATGAAAAAGGCATGGAACTGATCAATCAACTGGACGATGTAGATGCTGTTTTTATTACAGATGATGAAACCATACATTACTCTGATAACTTCCAGAACTGAAATACAATCGAAAAAGCAGGGACTGTTGAAACTCGATCCATTTCAACAGTCCCATTTTTATTGCTCTTTTTCTGAAATTATTCCTTTTGAAATTCTTACATTCCACTTACAATCGCTGCTCCGAAGATAGCTGCAAATACGATATATACCACCAGAATCACTGCCATAATAGCCAGATTCGCACGACAATAATTTCTCCTGTTCACATTACCGTTTTTACTGAACGCCCATACCAAATACAGAATAATCCCCGCACATGGAATGAACGATGCAAGAATTGTCAATACCCAGTCACCCATTGACATCGGGCTGGTGTCCATTGTCGGCTGAGGAACCGATGGATTCCCGCCATTATTGTAATTATAGTCAAAATTATCCTGATATCTGTTTGGATTGCTCTGATATCCACCCTGATTATCCTGATTTGTCTGCATGTTATTATTTTCATCCATTGTAAGATCCCCTCCTTATTTTACTCCTGTCTGTTATTCTACCATGGAACGATTCTTTCTGCAATCAGATTTACCGTACTCCTGTGATCGCCTTTCTAAGCATCAGGCACATGTTATTATAATAATAACTCATCGGAGGTTCTCCCGGAAAAAACCGCAACATTCGCCAGATATAGAAAACAATCATACCTGCAACTATCATAACCAGCAGATACTTCATGTATTTTCCCGTGTCGCGCAGAAGAATATACCTGTTCCACAAAAGCAGAAAAAAATAACCAACAACAGCATAGATAAACGGATGCATGTTCCATGCACCTGCAAGATCCAGATGAAGCAGACACACCGCTGCTCTTGTAAGTCCGCATGCCGGGCATGGATAGCCTGTCAGCCAGACCATAGGGCACATACTGTGCAGAAACAGTTTCAGATATGCAAAATAGGCGATTATAATTATAATCGCCCATTTTAAATCTTTGATATCACTCTTCAAACGAGAATATGCATCACAGATCATTTGATGAAAAGTCCGTTTCATATCTTCATCCAAATCCTAAAGAATGATCTTCTTCGGACATTTCTCTGCACAAGCACCACAGTTTGTACATTTTTCAGGATCGATATGTGCAACATTACCTTCTACCTTAACGGCTTCAAACTGGCAGACTTTCTCACACATCTTACATCCGATACATCCGACAGAACAAGCCTGCATTACGGCTTTACCTTTATCTCTTGAGCTGCACTGTACCAGATGCTTCTGTTCATACGGAACCAGCTCAATCAGTTTCTTCGGACATACTGCAATACATTTTCCACATGCTTTACATGCTTCTTTGTCTACTACAGCCACACCGTCTACGATATGGATTGCATCGAACGGACAGGCCTTCACGCAGCTGCCTTCTCCGAGACATCCGTAATTACATGCTTTCGGTCCTCCGTCCTGCATCATATTGACCATTGTACAGTCTTTCAGACCATGATACTCATATTCTTGTTTTGCCTTATCACAGGTTCCGGCACATTTTACAAAAGCCACCTGATGAACCTGTTCGCCCGCAGCAATTCCCATGATCTCTCCGATCTTTGCCGCAACCGGAGCTCCGCCGACCGGACATCCGCCCACTTCAGCTTCTCCCTTTACGATCGCAGCGGCAAGGCCGGAACAACCAGCGTAGCCACAACCACCACAGTTGTTTCCCGGAAGTACTCCGAGAATTGCTTCTTCTCTCTCATCTACTTCTACTGCAAATTTCTTACCAGCGATTCCGAGGAACACACCAATGAATAACCCGGTGCCGCCTACGATTACCGCAGCAAGAATAATTCCTGTAACACTCATTGTTATGCCTCCTCTTATAATAATCCTGAGAATCCGCAGAACGCGATCGCCATCAGACAAGCCGTAATCAGAACGATCGGAGTTCCCTGGAAGGATTCTGAAATGTCGTTATACTCAATCTTCTCACGAATTCCTGCCATGATCACAATTGCGATCAGGAATCCGACAGATGTACCAACTCCATTGATCACACCCTCAAGAAGTGTATATTCCTTCTGTACGTTCGTAAGTGCTACACCAAGAACCGCACAGTTTGTTGTGATCAGAGGAAGATATACTCCCAATGCATTATACAATGGAGGCATCGCTTTTTTCAGGAACATCTCTACGAACTGTACCAGTGCAGCAATGATCAGAATGAAAACGATCGTCTGCAGATACTCGAATCCAAGCGGTGTCAGAATAAATTTATAAATTAAACCTGTTACAAATGAAGCAATTGTGATAACGAATACAACCGCACCACCCATTCCGGCAGCAGTGTCTACCTTCTTGGAAACACCAAGGAACGGACAGATTCCCAGGAACTGGCTGAGTACGACGTTATTCACAAGAGCGGAACCAATTGCAATAATCAATAATTCTTTCATCTATGTACTCCTCCTACTTTTCATTTCCTGTTGGGAACACTTTTCCTTCACATCCACCGCAGGAAGCACAATCTGTGCCACATCCCTGAGGTGCTGCAATCTTCTTGCCTTTCTTCTCTGCATTCTTGCGGATCTTGTTCATAGCCGCAACAAGGAATGCAAGTACCAGGAATGCTCCCGGAGGAAGAATGAAGATTGTAACCGGAACATATCCGCCTACACCGGCAGCGGTATCTGCAAGAGGAAGAATCTGTGCTCCGAAGATAGCGCCAGTACCGATCAGCTCACGGACAATACCGATACAGGTAAGTCCGAATGTAAATCCAAGTCCCATACCGATTCCATCAAAGATAGAAGGAATTACCGGATTCTTAGACGCATAACTTTCTGCACGTCCAAGAATGATACAGTTAACTACGATCAGAGGAATATAAATTCCCAGTGAATCATACAGACTTGGAACGAAACCTTCCAGAAGGAACTGTACAATTGTAACGAAAGATGCTACGACTACGATAAACGCCGGCATTCTGACAGAATCCGGAATAATCTTACGCAACATGGAAATCAACATGTTGGACAGCACAAGTACGACCGTTGTAGAAAGGCCCATACCTACACCGTTCATGGCGGATGTTGTTACCGCCAGGGTCGGACACATACCTAACATCAAAACGAAGGTAGGATTTTCTTTGATCAGACCGTTATATACTCTTTCAGTACATTTATTCATCTCTAACTACCTCCTATTGAAATGCATTCTGGTAATAACCAAGGGCTGCATTCACAGCACCGGTTACTGCTCTTGAAGTAATCGTTGCACCGCTTAACGCATCGATCGGTTCTCCGTCTCCGCCGTCTTTGGATACTACAAATTTTTCTGCCTGTTTTCCTTCATACTGACCATAGAATGCCGGCTCTGTCGCTTTCATTCCAAGTCCGGCAGTCTCGCTGATGGACAGAATGGAAACTCCGTTCACCGTACCATCTGCTGTGATACCAACTGTAATCTGAATGCTTCCTCCAAATCCGTCCTTATCGGTCGTTGTGATAACGTATCCCTCTTCACCAACGATACATACTTCATCAATTGTTGCGTTTACACCCATATCAGCGATTGCTTTATCTGCAGCAGCCTGATCAACCTCTGTTGCCTCAAATTCTTCCAGATCCGCCTCAGGAAATACAGCCTGCCATGCTTCCTTTTTCGCACTTTCCTGTACCTGAGCAATCGGATCTTTCGTAATCTCATATACGACACCGAGTGCAAGGCCTGCTATCAAAGTAATCATTGTAAGGATCAATGTATTTTTTACAATCTTATTCATTATTTCTCTCCTCCTTTACCGAATGGTTTTGGAAGAGTAACCTTCTCGATCAATGGAACTAAAAGGTTACTGATGATGATCGCATAGGAAACACCCTCTGCGGAAGCACCAAAGAGACGGAACAGTCCGGTCAGGACGCCCAGCAGGACACCGTATACATACTGTCCTTTCTTCGTGATCGGTGATGTAACATAATCAGTAGCCATAAACCATGCACCGAGCATCAGACCGCCTCCACACAGATGTGCTGTAATATACTGTGGATCAAAGAATCCAATCTCCGGATTCGCAAAATGTCCAAAGATACCAATAAAGATCACAAATGACACGATATAAGTTCCCGGAATCCGAAGATCAATGATTCCCAGAAGAATCAGGAAGATCGCACCGATGATAATTGCGATCACAGATGTTTCTCCGATCGTTCCCGGAATTGTTCCGATCAGCATATCCATACTGTTCACAGCCTCTCCACTCTTCAAAGCAGCAAGAGGAGTCGGACCCGTCACACCATCATATACAAATGTAGTCATCTGACTTGTAAATGAAATCAACAGGAAACATCTTGCACCCAGCGCCGGGTTCATGAAATTCTGTCCCAGTCCGCCAAACAACTGTTTTACGATCAGGATTGCAAAGATACTTCCGAGAGCGCCCATCCACCAAGGTGCTGTAGGCGGCATGTTAAGTCCAAGCAATAATCCTGTAACAACTGCACTCCAGTCACCAACCGTGATCTTTTTGTGCATCAATCTTTCATATATGTACTCTGTCAGAACTGCCGTTACCGTTGTGGTAATCAACATTCCAAGTGCCGGCAGTTTAAAGTTCCATACACCAAACAAAGCAGCTGGCAACAGTGCAACGGTTACCATTAACATAATGTTGCTTGTGGTAGCTTTGGAACGTATATGTGGTGAAGATGACATTTTTAAATTGTTCTCACTCACGTTTGTTCACCTCTTCTTCTTTCTGATTTATTTTTTCTTCTTGCGGTTTGCTAAAGCAATCTTTCTCATAGATCCAATCGCCTGTTTCAGCGGACGCTTAGCAGGACAGACAAAACTACAAGAACCACATTCCATACATTCCAGTCCCTCATGAGCTGTAAACGTTGCTTCATCCTGACGTTCCGCATAATCGGCAAGTCTTGACGGAATCAGACGGCTCGGACATGCATCCACACATCGTCCGCAGTTAATACATGCGGAAGGCTCAAACTTCGCAACTTCGTCTTTTGTAAATCCAAGAATGGAAGAAGATGTCTTGGTAACCGGAACATCAAGCGTGAACATGGAGAATCCCATCATCGGACCACCAGAGATCAGTTTTTCCGGTTCTGTCTTAAATCCGCCTGCTGCTTCAACCAGTTCCTGCTGATTGATACCAAATGGTACTCTGAAGTTTCCTGGTTCTGCCACTGCATCACCACTTACAGTAACAACACGCTCCATAGACGGTTTACCTTCTGCCACTGCCTGATAGATGCTCACAAGTGTAGCTACGTTGTCTACAACACACCCTGCATCTGCAGGAAGCATTGCAGAGTTAATTGCTCTTCCTGTTGTAGCATAAATCAGCTGACGCTCACCACCCTGTGGATACTTCGTCTTAAGCGCAAGCACTTCCATACGTGGTTCATCTTTTGTAAGCTCTTTTAATTTTTCAATACAATCCGGCTTATTATCCTCTACACCAAACAGTCCCTTCGCATTATCAAACAGCTTCAGGACAATCTTCATTCCACCGACCAGTTTCTCCGGGGTCTCCATGATCGTTCTGTAATCTGCAGTAATATAAGGTTCACATTCCGCACAGTTTGCAATAATATAGTCAATCTTATCCGGTTCCTTCGGTGACAATTTTACTCTTGTCGGGAAACCTGCACCACCCATACCTACAACGCCGGCATTGCCAATCGCGTTCAGGATCTCTTCCTTGCTCATCTCTTCCAGCGGTTTCACTGCAGGATACTCTACTTCCTGATATTCCCCATCATTCTCAATTACAATACTATTTACAGTTCCCCCTGTTGGATTCAGATGTGGAGCAATTGCTTTGACCTTACCAGAAACTGATGCATAGATAGGCGCGGATACAAATCCTCCGGCTTCAGCGATCATCTGGCCCTTTAATACATGATCGCCAACAGCCACTACCGGAGCTGCAGGAGCGCCGATGTGCTGGGACATTGGATATACCAGATCGCCCTTAGGTTTTACGTCGACAATCGCCTTATCTTTAGCCAGGCTCTTGCCGTCATCCGGGTGGATACCACCCTTAAATGTTAACAATGCCATCCTTTTTTCCTTCCTTCCTTTTTTCTCTTTATATACTATACAAGAATTTCCCCCGATTATCCAGTGGATACGGACAAATCCTTTGTATATTTCCAAATACATCTTGTCGATTTTTTAACATAGAAAAGATAGAGGCATAGTGCCTCTATCTTAAAATAATCGATATTCAAAGTTCGCTTTCTGATTATTATTCAGCAGCACTTTCATCCACATTTTCTGTCTCCGCTTTCTCTTCAGCAGCCGGCTCAAGAGCCTTCATGCTCAAGCTGATCTTCTTTTCAGCTTCATTCAGGTCAACAACCTTTGCAGTGATCTCCTGTCCTACTGACAGAACATCTGACGGTTTATCAACATGTGCTCTGGAAATCTGAGAAACATGAAGAAGTGCATCCACACCCGGTGCCAGTTCTACGAATGCACCAAAATCCGTCATTCTTGCAACTTTACCTGTAATAACAGTTCCAACAGCATAATCTGCTGCTGCATTTGCCCATGGATTTGTCTCAGGGAACTTCAGGCTTAATGCGATCTTTGTCTCATGAATATCTTTGATCATAACTTCAACTTTCTCGCCTACCTGGAATACTTTCTTAGGATTTTCCACACGTCCCCAGGACATTTCAGATATATGAAGAAGTCCGTCAACACCACCAAGATCAATGAATGCACCGAAATCTGTCACATTCTTAACAGTTCCTTCCATTCTGTCGCCAACCTGGATCTTCTCAAACAATTCTTTCTGCTTTTCTGCACGTTCAGCAACCAGAAGCTGTCTTCTGTCACCGATCACGCGATTTCTTCTAGGATTAAATTCACTGATTACGAATTCAATCTCCTGATCCTGATATTTGCTCAGGTCTTTTTCATAAGTATCAGACACAAGACTTGCAGGGATGAATACTCTTGCTTCATCAACCACTACGCTTAATCCACCGCCAAGGATCTGAGCGACCGGAGCTCTCAATACTTCATGATTCTCAAAAGCTTCTTTTAATCTTTCATTTCCCTTTTCAGCAGCCAGTCTCTTATATGTCAGCAGAACCTGACCTTCTCCGTCATTCACCTTTAATACTTTTGCGGACATCTTGTCACCAACAGAAACCATTGTTGTAAGATCGGCATTTGTTTCATTGGTGTACTCGCTTCTTGTAATGATACCGTCTGCCTTGTAACCTATATTCAAGATGATCTCATCAGGTTTTACATCGATGACTGTACCATCTACAACCTCTCCGTTTCTAATTGTTTTAAATGAATCTTCCAACATTTGTTCAAAAGTTAATTCTGACATTATTTTGAACCTCCTCAATTATTTTCTTGGGCGTGGATGCCCCTGCTGTAATACCTACTGTTTCCACGGACCTTAATTGATTCATATCCAAATCGTCAAGTGTCTGTATATAGTACGTATTCAAACATTCTTCTTTACAGATTTCAAATAACTTCTGAGTATTTGAACTACGCTTATCTCCTATCACAACCATAGCATCTACTCTCTCTGCAATGTGACGCGCTTCTTCCTGCCGTTCTTTCGTCGCATTACAAATCGTATTTAAAACAATTATATCATACCCCTTTTTTGAGATAATTTCAACTAAATCTTTGAATTTATTGTAGTTAAATGTCGTCTGTGCTACGATGCATATCTTTCCTGCATTTTCTTCAAGATGAAACTTCTGCGCATCCTCTGCCGTCTGTATTACAGTAACACGATCGCCGGCCCATCCGCGAATCCCCTGAACCTCAGGATGCTCGCCATTTCCGATAATAATAACATGCGTTCCCTCGGCGCTTTCCTCTTCCACAATTTTATGAATCTTCTTTACAAACGGACAGGTTGCATCCACACAGGTCAGTCCCCTTTTTTCTATCTTTTCACAGATATATCTTGGAACCCCGTGCGAGCGAATCACCACAATTCCCGATTCAACCGCATCCAGTTCCTTCTCATTACAGAGCACTTCCACTCCCTGTTTTTGCAGATCTCTGATGACTTCTTCGTTATGAATGATGGGACCATAAGTATAGATTTTCTCCCCCTCATGCTCCCGGGCCTGTGCATAGACCGTATCTACTGCCCGTTTTACCCCGAAGCAGAAGCCGGCAGTTTTTGCAAGTTCAATCTTCATGATTCCATTCTTATCCTTTCGATGTTATTCACACAGTTTTACGATCGCATCTACCACTTCTTCGATCGTCATGCGGGAACTGTCTACCAGAACTGCATCTTCTGCTTGCTTAAGCGGTGCGATCTCTCTTGTCATATCACGGTGATCTCTCTGCTCAATATCTGCTTCAATTTCCTTAAGATCACATGCGATTCCCTTTTCACAGAGTTCATCGTAACGTCTTTTTGCTCTTGTCTGAACACTGGCTGTCAGAAACACCTTAACATCCGCATTCGGAAGCACACAGGTTCCGATATCTCTTCCATCCATGATTACATTCTGCGTCCTGGCAAGATTCTGCTGTAATTCCAGAAGCTTTGCTCGCACCTGAGGAATTGCAGATGTGACAGATGCCATATTTCCCACCTCTTCATCCCGCAGTCTGGAGGTGATATTTCTTCCATTCAGATACACCTGCTGTACCCCATTTTCATACTGGATTGTCACCTCAGCATCCTGACATGCCAGAATTACTTTTTCTGTCTCATTCGCCTGAATTCCCTGATCCAGAAAATGAATCGCAAGCCCACGGTACATTGCTCCCGTATCAACATAGATGTAACCCTTTTTCTGCGCTACCAGTTTTGCTATCGTGCTCTTCCCCGCACCTGCCGGTCCGTCAATCGCCACATTATATCCCATGATTCTTTCTCCTCATTATTACTTTTTCTTTTTTTCTGCAACACTCACCTGTTCAATTCCTTTTTTCACTCCGTGACATTTTTCCAAAAGGTACTGTTTAAACTCTTCTATATCCGCATCCAGAATTCCATTTTTCAGAATCGCGAAAAATCTCTGTCCGCCTTCTTCTGAATTCACGATCATTGCAATAACTTCCTCGCTTTCAATGATTCTGGCAACATTTCTGTAATGAAGTGTCTGTGAGTTTCCATGCACATGACTGATCCAGCATTCTTCATAAAAGTCAATTTTCACTTCCGCCGGTTTTTTCCATTTTTGCATTCTCTTTTCATAGATTGTTTCTGCATCACCCGTCGCTGCCAGAAATTCCATTTTTTTACCAATCGTCTTTCCGACGATCTGTGCAGCCGCAAACACAAGTGCCCATATCACGAGAAACTTCAATGCAAAAAGAAAGATCTCTCCAATATTTCTTTTCAGAACATCCGTATTCAGCAGCATAATGGTCAATACAAACAGCCCGCCTGTCGTGACAACCATTCGATATGTTTTTGGTATTTTCAGCAAACCATTCACTTTCATATACTCGGTCAGTACTTCCTGTGTTTCTACATACTTGAACTGATATTTTCCCTTCATACTTTTCTCCTTCGTATCAATCTATATTGTTTCCCGCCGCATAGGCAGTGGACCATGCAATCTGCAGATTAAATCCACCCGTCAATGCATCCAGGTCCAGTACTTCCCCCGCAAAGTAGACACCCTTCACCAGTTTTGACTCCATAGTACCCGGATCAACCTCTTTTGTCCGGACACCTCCCCTGGTAATGATTGCCTCATTATAATCACGAAGACCTGTCAGCGTCATGGAAAAATGCTTGATCAGATTCACAAAATAACTTCTCTCTTCCTTCGATATCACATTTACTTTTTTCTCCGATGGTATCCCGCTTAATCCAAGCATTACCGGAATTAATTTGGAAGGGAACAGACTTCCGATCGCATTTTTGAACTGCCGGTTCTGATTCTCTTCAAACTCTTTCAGGATACGGCGATCCAGCTGTTCTGCCGACAGTGCCGGTTTCAGATCGATACTCAGTTGAAGTTCCTTTTCTTTCAATTTTTTACCCACATAACTGCTTGCACTTAAGATCAGAGGTCCGCTGACTCCATAATGAGTAAAAAGCATCTCACCAAACTCATCATAGAGCTTCTTTTTCCCGTCACATATCGTCACATTGACATTTTTAAGAGACAGTCCCTGCAATTCTTTTACCCAGGGTTCCTTCGTCTCCATCGGAACCAGCGATGGCATACATTCCGTAATCTGATGCCCCAGTGCTTCTGCAAACCTGAGACCATCTCCGGTAGAACCTGTACTTGGATAAGACAAACCTCCGGTTGCAATGATACATGCATCACCATGCACATTTCTCCCATCTTCCAGCACAACAGAGTGGAACACACCTTCTTTTTCAACAATTTCTTTTACCGTTGTATTCAGGAAAACCTGAACTCCCAGAAAATGCATCCGTTCTGACAGAGCACGGATGACATCCGAGGAATGGTCTGATACCGGGAACACTCTCTCCCCACGTTCAATCTTCGTCCGAAGCCCAAGCGACTCGAAGTAAGCAATCGCATCCTGATTCGTAAAGCCATAAAAACTGCTGTATAAAAATTTGGAATTGGAGATCACTGCCCGAAACAGTTGTTCCATATCACAGGCATTGGTCAGGTTACATCTTCCCTTTCCGGTAATGAACAGCTTTTTACCCAGTTTTTCATTTTTTTCAAACACAAGGACTTCATGTCCACTCTCCGCTGCAGCCAAAGAAGCAAACATACCGGCAGCACCGCCGCCCACGATCAGTACTTTACTCATCTTCTTTATCCTCATTCTCTCTTACTGATGTTCCCGACAGTTCCATCGTATCTCCAACCATGTTCAGTTCATCCTTACTGTATACCTGATATTCGTCCCAGATTTCTTCAAGTGTCTCCAGTGTTGTAATGACCTCTTTCTGTTTCTTCATACAAAGTGCAACTACCAGCGCATTCACAACACTCAAAGGCGCAACCAGTGAATCTACAATCGAAGCCATATCGCTTCTTGCAATCAGATTACAGGAAGAATACAGTGTCATCGGCGAATGGATACTGTCTGTCAGCGTAATAACTGTAGCCTTCCGGTTACTTGCAAATTCCAGCGCCTTCAATGTACGCATAGAATATCTTGGAAAACTGATCCCTATAATCACATCTTTTTCACTGATCCGAATCAACTGCTCAAAGATCTCGCTGGAACTGTTAGTATTGACAACCGTCACATTTTCACAGATCAGATTCAGATAAAAGCTCAAAAAGCTGGCAAGTGGAGAACAGCTTCTGATACCGATCACATAGATTCTTTTTGCTTTCAGTATGGTATCTACAGCCATTTCAAATGCATCGTGATCAAGCGTCTCCATTGTAAGCTTGATCTTTTCAATATCTGACTGAAGTACGGAAGCCAGGATCTCGCCCTGACTGATCCTTCCATAAGTAACTTCCATTCTCTGAATGGAATTCAGTTTCGTCCGAACCAGTTCACCAAGAGCCTTCTGGAATTCCGGATATCCTTCATATCCGAGCGCAGTCGCAAATCGAACGACCGTCGATTCACTGACACCGACTTCCTCTCCCATCTTTGCCGCCGTCAGAAATGCGGCTTTATCATAGGCTTTCCGAATATAATCGGCCAGTTTCTTCTGACCTTTACTAAACTTCGGATAACCGTCATCTATTTTTTTCAATAATTCATTCTTGCTTCCCATTTAGCATTACCTTCCTACCAGACATCGTTTCTATTATATAGCCTTGTGGGAGAATAATCAAGTAGAGAACCCCGAGTCCGACATGATAGACAAAAACCGGAAACCAAGTTAAACGAACTTGATTTCCGGTCTCATCTGTTTATTTATCCCTGTCAGCAATCCGTTCCTATACCGGATAGCTTCCATTCTTGGTATCTGCCATCTCAGCATCTACCTTTGTCTGCTGTGCGGCTCTGTATTTAAAGAAGTCAACAGCCACCTGCGGGAACAGTGCATAAGAAAGCACGTCCTCATCCTGCTGAATCCACTGTCCACATTCCTTGCGCAGAGTATCCAGTTCGTCCGGAATCAGATCTGCAGGACGGCAGGTAATAACTTCTGCATCTTTTCCAAGAACCTTTTCCTTCACTTCTTCGTTGAACGGTTTAACAGTCTCACCATATTTTCCGCTTAAGATATCTTTTGTCTCTTTTGTAGCCATCTTATAACGTTCGCCCATCAGGACATTAAACACTGCCTGTGTACCGACGATCTGAGAAGACGGTGTTACAAGCGGCGGCTCTCCAAGGTCTTTACGCACTCTTGGAACCTCTTCAAGTACATCGTAGAACTTATCCTCTGCGCCCTGCTCCTTTAACTGAGAAGTCAGGTTAGATAACATACCTCCCGGCACCTGATACAGCAGAGTCTTGATATTAACTCCCATATTCTTCGGATTCAGAAGTCCGCTTTCCAGAGCTTCATCACGAATCGGACGGAAGTAGTCTGCAATCTCAGAAAGAAGTTTCTGATCCAGTCCTGTATCGTACGGAGTATCTTTAAATGTCTCTACCATAACTTCTGTTGCAGGCTGAGATGTTCCCAGTGCAAATGGAGACATCGCAGTATCAATGACATCAACACCGGCCTCTACTGCTTTCAGATAGGTCATGGAAGCAACACCTGATGTATAATGTGTATGAAGCTGAATCGGAAGATCCACTGCTTCTTTCAGCGCTCCGATCAGTTCCGTTGCCTTATATGGTACCAGAAGTCCGGCCATATCCTTGATACAGATAGAATCTGCTCCCATATCCTGGATTCTCTTGGCAATATCCACCCAGTACTCTAATGTATAAGCATCTCCCAATGTATAGGAAAGTGCCACCTGAGCCTCTGCTTTTTCTTTGTTTGCTGCCTTTACAGCTGTCTGCAGGTTACGCAGATCATTCAGACAGTCAAAGATACGGATGATGTCAATTCCGTTTGCAACAGATTTCTGTACAAAATATTCCACCACATCATCTGCATATGGACGGTATCCGAGAATATTCTGTCCACGGAATAACATCTGCAGCTTTGTATTCTTGAATCCATCACGGAATTTACGAAGTCTGTCCCATGGATCTTCTTTTAAGAAACGAAGAGATGCGTCGAATGTAGCACCACCCCAGCATTCTACAGAGTGGTATCCTACTTTGTCCATTTTTTCAATAATCGGAAGCATCTGTTCGGTTGTCATACGTGTCGCGATCAGAGACTGATGCGCATCACGCAGAATGGTTTCTGTAATCTTTACCGGTTTTTTCTCTATTCCAGCCATTTTCTTTCCTCCTAATAATCGATCTTACTTATACGCCTACACCAAAGATTGCCATAAATGTTCCGGCTGCTACCGCAGTACCGATAACACCTGCAACGTTTGGTCCCATAGCATGCATCAGAAGGAAGTTCGTCGGATCAGCTTCTGCTCCAACCTTCTGTGATACTCTGGCTGCCATTGGAACCGCGGATACACCGGCAGAACCAATCAGCGGGTTAACCTTTCCGTGTGTCGCAATGCACATCAGCTTACCAAACAATACACCGGCTGCTGTACCGAATGCGAATGCAATCAGACCGAGAACAACGATCTTGATTGTACTCCAGTTCAGGAATGCCTCTGCACTCGTGGTAGCTCCTACAGAAGTTCCCAGCAGGATAACTACAATATACATCAATGCATTAGATGCAGTCTCCGTCAGCTGTCTTACAACTCCCGACTCACGGAACAGATTACCAAGCATCAGCATACCAACCAGCGGTGCTGTGGTAGGAAGAATCGTACATACAACGATCGTAACGATGATCGGGAACAGAATTCTTTCCAGCTTGGATACCGGTCTTAACTGTTCCATCTTGATCTTACGTTCCTTTTCTGTTGTCAGGAGCTTCATGATCGGTGGCTGAATGATAGGTACCAGTGACATATATGAATATGCAGCCACTGCGATTGGTCCCATCAGAGCCGTCTGTCCTAACTTACCGGCAAGGAAGATGGAAGTCGGTCCATCTGCTCCACCGATAATAGAAATAGCTGCCGCTGCCTTGTCAGAAAATCCCATTGCCATCGCTCCCAGATATGCAGCAAAGATACCAAACTGTGCTGCAGCTCCCAAAAGGAAACTTTTTGGATTTGCGATCAGTGGGCCAAAGTCGGTCATCGCGCCTACGCCCATAAAGATCAGGGACGGGAGAATTGACCATTCATCCAGTACATAGAAGTAATATAGAAGACCTCCGGTTCCATTTGCCGCATCCTCTGCATGAAGCATAATATCCGGATAGATATTAACCAGCAGCATACCAAATGCAATTGGTACAAGAAGCAGAGGCTCGAATCCGTGTCTGATTGCGAGATACAGGAAAACGCATGCAACCGCAATCATGACCACATTGCCCCATGTAAGACTGAAAAATGCTGTCTGATGCACGAGGTTTCCTAATGTTGT
>JAEDLC010000103.1 GCA_016295505.1 Dorea sp. | reverse complement strand
GGGTGTCGTTGTGCTGGAAGAGCTGGAGCATGCGAAAGCAAGAGGTGCCAGGATCTATGCCGAAGTTGCAGGATATGGAGCAACAGGAGATGCATACCATATCACTTCACCGGCAGATGACGGAAGCGGTGCGGCTAAGGCAATGGAGCTTGCGATGCAGGAAGGCAATGTAACACCGGATCAGATTGATTATATTAATGCACACGGAACAGGTACACATCACAATGACCTGTTTGAGACCAGGGCAATCAAAGTGGCACTTAAGGATGCCGCAAAAAATGTGGTGGTGAATTCGACGAAATCTATGATCGGGCATCTTCTCGGAGCTGCCGGCGGAGTGGAATTTGTCACATGTGTAAAGAGTATTCAGGACGGATATATTCATCAGACGATGGGAACAGAAGTTGCGGATGAAGAATGTGATCTGAATTATGCGATCGGTGCACCGGTGGAGAAGGATGTTCGCTGTGTCCTGACCAATTCTCTGGGATTTGGCGGCCACAATGCAACTTTATTGTTAAAGAAGTATGAAGGATAGAGAAAGGATCTGCAGAGTATGGAGTTAGAAAACCTTGTCAAGTTAATCAATGCGGTGTCAGATTCAGAACTGACCGGTTTCAGGTATGAAGAAAACGGGGTAAAACTGCATCTTACCAAAAAGGGTGAAAAGGTGCAGGCCACACAGGTCGTTATGGGAGCTCCGATGACAGCAGAAGTGCCGAAAGCGGAGATTCCGGCAAAAGAAGAGAATGAGGTGAGAGGGAAAGTGGTAGAATCACCTCTGGTAGGAACCTTTTATGCGGCACCGGCAGAGGATGCCAGTCCATTTGTCAGTGTCGGAGACCAGGTGAAGAAGGGGCAGACTCTGGCGATTGTGGAAGCGATGAAACTGATGAATGAAATTGAGAGTGAGTATGACGGAACGATCACGGAGGTTCTGGTAGAAAACGGAGAAGCCGTTGAGTACGGACAGCCGTTGTTCCGTATTGCTTAAAGGAGAACATATTATGAATCATTTGGATATTAATCAGATCAAGGAGATCATTCCGCACAGGCACCCGTTCTTACTTCTGGATTATATAGAAGATTATGAGCCGGGACAGTATGCGGTTGGGTATAAATGTGTATCTTACAGAGAAGATTTTTTTAAAGGGCATTTTCCGCAGGAGCCGGTCATGCCGGGAGTACTGACTGTGGAAGCCCTGGCACAGGCCGGAGCGGTCGCAATCTTAAGCGTAGAAGAAAATCGCAGAAAGGTTGCATACTTTGGCGGTATCAATAAATGTAAGTTTAAAGGAAAAATCATACCGGGAGACAAGGTGCGTCTGGAGACCAGGATTATTAAACAGAAGGGACCGGTGGGAGTCGGCGAGGCTGTAGCAAGTGTTGACGGAAAAGTAGTTGTCAGCGCGGAACTGACATTTATGATCGGATAGGTGACGGAAGAATGATGAAAAAAGTATTGATTGCCAACCGCGGAGAGATTGCAGTGCGAATTATCCGGGCTTGCCGTGAGATGGGAATTGAAACGGTAGCTGTATATTCAGAGGCAGACCGGGAGGCGCTTCATACCAAGCTGGCTGACGAAGCCATCTGTATCGGACCGGCGCCATCAGGTGAAAGCTACCTGAGTATGGATCGCATTTTAAGCGCCACGATTGTAAGCGGTGCGGATGCCATCCACCCGGGTTTTGGATTTTTATCAGAAAACAGCAAGTTCGCAGAGCTCTGTGAGCAGTGTAATATCACATTTATCGGACCGGGTTCAAAGGTGATCGCAAGTCTGGGTAACAAACAGGAAGCCAGAAATACGATGATCGCTGCAGGAGTTCCGGTCATTCCGGGAAGTACAGAGCCAGTTTATGATGCAGAGACAGGGGCAGAGATTGCGGCCGCAATTGGGTATCCGGTCATTGTAAAAGCGGCGCTTGGCGGCGGAGGAAAGGGAATGAGGGTCGCCAGGTCTCCGGAAGAATTTGCACAGAGCTTTCAGACCGCGCAGAAAGAGGCGCAGATGGCCTTTGGCGATCATACCATGTATATCGAACATTTTGTGGAGCACCCAAGACACATTGAATTCCAGATTCTTGCGGACAGCTATGGGAATGTGGTTCATCTGGGAGAAAGAGACTGCTCCATTCAGAGAAACCATCAGAAGCTGATCGAGGAATCGCCATCTGTTGCTCTTTCGGAAGAACTTCGGGAGAAGATGGGAGAGGCCGCCGTAAAAGCTGCGAAAGCAGCAGGGTATGTGAATGCCGGAACCATTGAATTTCTGCTGGAGAAGAATGGAAACTTTTACTTTATGGAGATGAATACCAGAATCCAGGTTGAGCATCCGGTTACAGAATGGGTAACCGGCATCGATCTGGTAAAAGAACAGATTCGTATCGCATCCGGAGAAAGACTGTCCTTTTGTCAGGAGGATATCAGACTTACGGGACATGCGATTGAATGCAGGATTAATGCAGAAAATCCGGAAAAAGGCTTTCGGCCGTCTCCGGGAACGATTACAGATATGTATCTGCCGGGTGGTAAAGGCATACGGATCGATTCAGCAATCTACAGCGGATATACCATTCCGCCGTACTATGACTCCATGGTTGCCAAACTGATCGTATGGGCGAATAACCGAAATGAGGCGATCCTGAAGATGCGAAGTGCACTGGGAGAGGTCATCATTGAAGGAATCGATACAAATGTGGATTACCAGTATGATATTCTGAATCATCCGGATTATATTGAGGGTAATATTGATATTGAGTTTATCGAGAGATTGTAAGGGTGAACGTCTATGAAGCTAGATAATATGTTTAAAAAGACCAGACTTTCCGGAACGAAAAAAAGTTATATCCCTTTTTCCGGCAGACCGGAAGTTCCGGAAGGGCTTCTTCGCAAATGTAACAAATGTGGAGGTGCAATTATTGCAGATGATGTAAAGAAAGGATATTATATCTGTCCGAAGTGTGGAGGATATTTTCGGGTACATGCTTATCGGAGAATCGAGATGGTGACTGATCAGGGGTCTTTTGAAGAATGGGATCTGAATATGGAGACCAGAAACCCGCTGAATTATAAAGGATATGAGGAAAAGCTGGAAGGACTGCGGGAAAAAACAGGACTGAATGAGGCAATCGTCACCGGAAAAGCGAAAATAGACGGAAAAGAAGTGGTGATCGGAGTCTGTGACGGAAGATTTCTCATGGCAAGCATGGGAGAAGTTGTCGGTGAAAAGATTGCAAAAGCCGTGGAAAGAGCGACTGAGGAACGATTGCCGGTGATTCTGTTTGCCTGTTCCGGAGGAGCCAGAATGCAGGAAGGAATTACCTCTCTGATGCAGATGGCCAAGACCTCTGCTGCATTAAAAAGACACAGTGATGCGGGTCTTCTGTATATCAGTGTTCTGACAGATCCGACTACCGGAGGAGTCACGGCAAGCTTTGCCATGCTGGGTGATGTGATTTTGGCGGAACCAAAGGCTCTGATTGGTTTTGCCGGCCCCCGGGTGATCGAACAGACCATAGGACAGAAGCTTCCGAAAGGATTTCAGCGTTCGGAATTTCTGCTGGAGCATGGATTTATCGACGCGATTGTGGAACGTCCAATGCTTAAGGCAACTCTGTCCCGGATTCTGTCGCTTCATGAAGAAAAGATGAGTCCGAAAAGTACAGAGGAGACAGAGCGTTTTGTCCGAAATGCCGGCATGCAGGTGGGGATACAAGGCGGAAATCTGCCGCATGGACAGGAGGAGGCTTCTGTGGATGCGTGGGAGCGTGTGCAACTGTCCAGGAAAAAAGACCGTCCGGTAGGAAGTGACTATATTCAGCGCATGTTTACAGACTTCATAGAATTCCACGGAGACCGTTATTATGCAGATGACAAGGCGATTATCGGCGGAATTGCCAGATTCCATGGCAGGCCGGTTACTGTGATCGCACAGGCAAAAGGTACCAATACAAAGGAAAATATTGAGCGGAACTTTGGTATGCCCTCTC
This sequence comes from Dorea sp., assembly GCA_016295505.1. Classification (GTDB taxonomy): domain Bacteria; phylum Bacillota; class Clostridia; order Lachnospirales; family Lachnospiraceae; genus Dorea_A. The sequence goes on along the minus strand of JAEDLC010000103.1, from coordinate 2,602 downwards.
CGGATGGATACCGCAAGGCGCTTCGCCTGATGAAACAGGCAGAGAAGTTCCATCGCCCGGTGATCTGTTTTGTAGATACGCCTGGAGCCTTTTGTGGACTGGAAGCAGAAGAACGCGGACAGGGAGAGGCGATTGCGAGAAACATCTATGAGATGTCAGGATTGAAAGTTCCGGTGCTTTCCATCATCATCGGAGAAGGCGGAAGCGGAGGAGCACTTGCCATGGCAACTGCGGATGAAGTATGGATGCTGGAGAATTCCATCTATTCCATCCTGTCACCGGAAGGTTTTGCAAGTATTCTGTGGAAGGACAGTTCCAGGGCAAAAGAGGCGGCAAAGGTCATGCGACTTACGGCAGAAGATCTGTATCAGCAGGGAATCGTGGAAAAAGTATTCTGGGAGCCGGAAGAATATACGGTCCGGAATATCCATCAGGTAATCACTCCTCTGGAACGGGAACTGGAAGAATTTCTGAATCGATATGAAGTGATGTCCCGGGAAGAACTGACAGAGCGCAGATATCAGAGATTCCGGCAGCTGTAACAGAAGAGGAGCGAGGAGATAATATATGAAAGTAAAACCATTGAAAGTTGGTAATATAGAAGTAAAGCTTCCGTTGATTCAGGGCGGAATGGGCATAGGAATCAGTCTGGGCCGTCTTGCCGGGAGCGTTGCAAAAGAGGGCGGCATAGGGATCATCTCTGCCGCCCAGATTGGTTTTCAGGAGCCGGATTTTGACGAGGATCCATTGAAGGCCAATTTAAGAGCAGTTCAAAAAGAATATGAGAAAGCGAGAGACATTGCTCCGGAAGGCGTGATTGGATTCAACATCATGGTAGCAATGCAGCACTATGAACAGTATGTAAAGGCGGCGATTGCTGCAGGTGCAGATCTGATCATCTCCGGAGCAGGACTTCCGACGGAGTTGCCGAAGTACGCGGAAAATTCTGATGTAAAGCTTGCACCGATCGTATCCAGCGAAAAGTCGGCAAGAGTAATCTTGAAGTACTGGGATCGAAAATATAAAAGAATCCCGGATCTTCTGGTCATTGAAGGTCCGCTCGCCGGAGGACATCTGGGATTCACCAGAGAACAGCTTGCGGAATACGGGGCTGATTCTGCCTGTACAGTGAAAGATCCCGTGAAAGAATATGACGGGGAGATCCATGCCATTCTGGAAGCTGTCAGGGAATATGAAGACAAGTACGGTCAGAAGATTCCGGTAGCAGTTGCCGGAGGCATTGAGAATCAGGAGCAGGCAGCGCATGCATTTGCCCTTGGAGCCGATGCGATTCAGGTAGCGACAAGATTTGTGACAACCGAAGAATGTGATGCAGATATCCGTTATAAAGAGACGTATGTAAGAGCAGAAAAGGAAGACGTTGCCATTGTAAAAAGTCCGGTCGGGATGCCGGGACGTGCCATCGTCAATTCTTTTATGAAGAAGATCATGTCAGGAGAGCGGATTGCACCGGTCAGATGCCGGGGATGTCTGAATGGCTGTAATCCTGCAAAGATTCCTTACTGCATTACAGAAGCACTGATCCATGCAGCCAAAGGAGAAGTGGAGGACGCACTGTTGTTCTGTGGTGCGTATGCGTATAAGGCCAGTCGAATTGAAACTGTAAAAGAAGTTATTGATTCTCTCCTGCCGGAAAGGGTATAATGTTGGTGTAGAAAAGTAGGAAGAGTGAAGGGCAATGGGAATGGACGACGCATATAAGCTGATTAATAATACACTGGTGAACCTGATCAATGAGATCTGGGAGCTGGAAGAGAAGGCAATCATAACAGAGGAATTCAAGGATCTGACAAACAATGATATGCATGTCATCGAGGCAATCGGACTTGGTGACGGCAGAAATATGTCTTCCATTGCGAAAAAGTTAAAGATCACCGTCGGGTCCCTCACCACAGCCATGAACAGTCTGGTAAATAAAAAATACGTAGAGCGTCACAGAAGCGAGGCAGATCGACGCGTTGTATATGTGAAGCTGACAGAAAAAGGGGTAAGAGCGTACCATCATCATGAGGATTATCATCGGCAGATGACGCAGGCAATCCTGGATAAACTGGATGAAAAGGAGCTGCCGGTTCTGGTAAAGACTCTGGATGTACTGACTGAATTTTTTACCGGATACAGCAAGGTAAAGGAGTCTTAAAAGATGGAAACAGAAGTAGAAAGATTGCAGAAAATTATTGATGACAGCAGGAACATTGTATTTTTTGGAGGCGCCGGAGTATCCACGGAGAGCGATATTCCGGATTTTCGAAGTGCGGACGGTTTATACCATCAGCAGTATAAGTATACGCCGGAGCAGATCGTAAGCCACAGCTTCTTTGTACGTAATACAGAAGGCTTTTATGAGTTTTATAAGAACAAGATGATGTTCCTGGATGCAAAGCCGAATCCGGCACATCTGAAGCTCGCAGAACTGGAAGCGGCGGGGAAGCTTACGGCGGTCATTACACAGAACATTGACGGACTTCATCAGGCGGCAGGAAGTAAAAATGTGCTGGAGCTTCACGGAAGCATTCACAGGAATTATTGCCAGAGATGCCGTAAATTCTACGATGCGGCATATGTGAAACACGCGGACGGG
>JAEDLC010000102.1 GCA_016295505.1 Dorea sp. | reverse complement strand
TCTCTTTGATCTTTTCAATGTCAGTTTTGTATGAATAGATCTCGCAATATACATTACATTCTCTGACACGTCTTGCTACCAGCTGATTGTACTGCCCACCAAAATCAATGACAATTACTAATTCTCTTTTCACAAGAATTTCCTCCTGTTTTTGTAATGGATGAGTATATTATAAGATAGATAATCTTCTTTTACAAGCCTCTTCTTTTTCTGCTCATCACACGATTGCCTGCCTTCTCCATTTCCCGCCAAAGTACCGGATCAGGAAGCAGGCAGACCGAAATACCCAGTCGATGACCATCGCCACCCAGACACCGAACACGCCCATTCCGGCGTATTTTCCAAGAATATAACTGAATCCGATCCGGAAGATCCACATGGAGATACTGGTAATGTACATACATGCTTTTGCATCTCCGCAGGCGCGGAAGGTTCCGGGCAGAATAAATGCGATCGGCCATATCAGGATGGCACTGATCCCATGGAAATTAATGATATTCGTTGCTGCCTGTGCCGTCTGATCAGAGAGATGATATGCCTTCAAAATCAGCGGAAGTGCAAAATATATCGCAGCAATCGTGATTGCTGTACATATGTAGACGATCTTCAGCAGTTTTTTGTTGTAATATTTTACCTGTTCGTAATCTCCGGCGCCCACGCATCTGGAGATGACGGAGGTGACTGCCAGTGAGATTGCCATTCCCGGAAGGATCTGGAACAGGGCAACCGCATTGGACACTGCATTCGCAGCGATCGCATAGGTCCCAAATGTGGAGACAAGACTCAGTACAATGATCTTGCCCAGCTGGAACATACTGTTTTCCAGCCCGTTTGGCACACCGATACTTAAGATTTTTTTCACCAGCGGCCAGTTTAGCCGGTAATGCAGCGTTTTTTCTATGTGAAGCAGCCGGTTCTGATCACACAGTAGAACGATGATAATCATCGCTGCCGTCATCCTTGATACCAGCGTCGGTATCGCAACTCCCTCAGTTCCCCGGTGAAATCCGTAGATCAGGATTGCATTTCCCGCCACATTGATCACATTCATGATCATGGACACCTGCATCGTTACTTTGGAATTCCCCATGACACGAAAGATCGCCGCCCCTCCATTATACAACGCCATAAATGGAATAGATGCCGCAACAATCATCAGATAGACATCCGCATGATGCATGACATCCGGCTCAATCTTTCCAAACACAACATGCAATATAAAATATTTTCCAAGATAGACGAAAATCGTGATCACGACCGCACATATCGTAACAAACCAGACCAGCTGCGTCGCAGACCGGCATGCCTCCTGCGGCTTCTTCTGCCCCAGATACTGCCCGGCAACCACTGCCCCTCCCGTCGCCAGTGCGGCAAATGCATTGATCAGAAGTATCATGATCTGATCCACCAGAGACACTCCTGATACCGCCGCTTCTCCGACACTCGCGATCATGATCGAATCCGCCATACCGACCAGCACTGCCAATAGCTGTTCGATCACCAATGGAAGTATCAATGCAAATAACGCATGATTGTCAAATAAATATTCACTTCTGTCAACTTTTACCTTTGTTCTCATTCTTCTGTATCTGTACCTCCTGTTTTGCCGGAATCTGCATGCATGATTCTTTTGGATCTGCATGGCTATCTGTATTATATACAAAAAACTCCCTGGCGCATTCTATTATACGCCGGGGAGTTTTCTGGCACAAGTACCCGTTACTTATGCTGCAACATATTTTTCTATATCTTTCCAGAGGTCCTGACAGTCATCATGATATACTTTCAATTCAATTTCTCTTCCAAACCCGAGATTCATAAGTCCCAAAAGAGATTTGGCATCTACAAGGTATTTTCCTCTTTTCATATCCATATCATAAGGATATTTTTCTACTTTTTTCACAAAGTCTAATACTTCGTCCGGGTTATGGAATACTACGATTTTCCTGCTCATAATAATCTCTCCTTTTCTTGTTGGCATAATATTAGCATAATGTTAGAAACATGAAAGGGGGAAATATTTGAAAAAGGTAGAAAATTTTAGCGTTTTTTGACATATTTATCCCGGTTCAGAGCGTTATCCGTTCTTTTTCCGATATTCCAGCGGAAGCATTCCTACCTCTTCTTTAAATACTTTGCTCATGTATTTAGGGTCGGAATATCCGACCATATCCGCAATCTGATTCAGCTTCAGGGAGGATTTCAGCAAAAGCCCCTTTACATTTTCAATCCGGTACCTGCGTATAGTCTCTGAAAATGTGCTGCCGGTCTCTTTTTTAAACTGACTGCTCAGATACTCTTCTGACACATGCAGCTTTTCTGCGATCTCTTCCAGCGTGATCCCCTGATTGTAATATTGCTTGGTATACTGCAGCGCTTTCTGTATCAGCAGGCTGACCTCTTCTTCTTCATAGTTCTTCTGTGTAAGATCTGTAAAAAATGCATCGAGCCTGTCCTCAATGTCTACCCAGCTTGCCGCCTCTGAGATGACTTTTAAGAACCGCTGTGTCCCGGACATGGCTTCTTCTGCTCCCACTTCTGCCGCCACATAGGACAGATGGAAAGCCAGACGGGTCATCGCTTCTTTCATATCCCGAGGCGTGCACGGAACTTCACGGCAATAATCACGAAACTTTTTCCAGACTGCCTGAAATGCCTTTTCATCCTTCGCAGCAACAGATTCCTTTGCCTGATCTTCCAGACTAAGCGGATATTTCAGCGGAAATGTTTTCACTTCTTCCAGCTTCTGTCTGCTGATCAGCGCCTTTTTCCCAAAGATCAGATTCCACTCTGTTCTCTGGTCGGCTTCCATTACTGCATCCCGTATCTTCAAAAGTCCTCTGCACTCATTCCAGCTTAAGATCAGCTTTCCACTGATCTTACTGCACAGCATCGGAACAATCGTATTTTCAATATATGCTCTTGTTTTTTCTACGTCTTCCAGATGGTACAGAATCATGACATATGACTGCCTTCTGGCAAATTCTATGGTATACGCCCGGAATCCTTTTCCGTGAATTTCCATATCCGCCATAGCCATCTGTACATATTTCCTGTATTTTTCGTAGTTGGATCCCATTCCCACTCCGAAGATCGCGATCGGCTCATCTTCTGACAGATCATATTTTTCCTTCAAAAGGGCCGCCATCTGCTCATCATTCTCCAGCTGTCCTGTAATGGCATTCAGAAACACATGCTCCAGACTCAGGAGATGATCCTTACTCTGATCTCTGGCGATGGACTCTTCGATCTCCTTCAGTACTCTTTTCAGTTCTGTCACCTTAATTGGTTTCAACAGATAATTATCAATTCCAAGTTCTATCGCACGTTTCGCATAGTCAAAATCCGAGTATGCGCTCAGAACCATGGCTCTGCAGTCAATCTTTTCTTCCCTGATATGTGCAAGCATCGTCAGTCCGTCCATATCAGGCATACGGATATCCAGAATAACCAGGTCCGGCTTTGTTTTTCTTACCAGTTCCAGACCTTCTTTTCCGCTTTTTGCCTTTCCAGCAAGTTCATAGCTGTCATCTAATTTTGCCAGAATATTGCCCAGACCTTCTCTGATCGGTGCTTCATCCTCTACAACTACGATCCGCATATACTCCCTCCTTCTTCGCCTTCCGGTGCCTCCGGACCGGTACTTTCTTTTGCGTCAGTTTCCTGTACTTCCGCTCTAACAATCGGAATAAACAGATGTACTTCTGTGTTCATTCCCGGGCTGCTGTCAAAATACACTGCCGCCTGATCCCCATAATAAAGAGCCATACGTTTTCTTACATTAATAATCCCAAGATGTTCCGAAGCGTACTTTGAATCCTCCTCCATCTGTTCACTGTTCAGTCTCCGAAGTTCTTCTGCCGGAATTGCTTCTCCGTTGTTCCATACGATAATATGAATCTGATCTCCCGCTTCTCTCATGGTAATCCCAAGCTTTGGATCCTGTTCTATGTTTCTCAGTCCATGCTTCAGTGCATTTTCTACAAATGGCTGAATCAACAGCTTATGGATCCGATATCCATACAGTTCCTGCGGAATCTTCATTTCCACCGTCAGTTCTTTTTCCAGCTTTGCTTTCTGAAGAAAGATATAATATTCCAGAAAATACATTTCCTGTTCCATCGATGTCTCCGCTCCCGCATTCTTTACGGTATAGCGCAGAATATCCGCCAGCGCTCCTACCATCTCACTGATTTCAAACTGTCCTTCTTCAATCGCTTTCCAGTTAATCGTATCCAGTGTATTATATAGGAAATGAGGGTCTATCTGAGCTTCCAGCGCAGATATCTCTGCATTTTTCTGTTCTACAACAGCTTCTTTTACCCGGGCGATCAGACTGTCCAGATGTTTTACCATATCGTTAAATCCCGAAGATATCTGTCTGATCTCTGTCGACAGATGACTGCCATCCGGAATCTGTACCTCAAGATTGCCGTTTTCCACCTCTTTCATAGCCTGATCCAGAAGCTCAAGCTGCCGGATATGCGGCCGGAACAGATAATAAGATGACAGATTCAAAAGGATAATACATCCCACAACAATCAGGATCCACAGAATAATCTGATCTCTCAGTGTACGCTTGTACATTTCCAGTGAATGTGCAACTGTGATCATAAATCCGCTCTTTTCGTTTAACCTGTGAGCATATCGGTAATCTCCTGTATCGGATGTATCGTATATCTTCCCAATCTCCGACGGATCCGGTGAAGCCAGTATCCTGCTGTTACTTACAATCCGGATCGTTGCATTGTCGCCGGACTCCAGCATCGTCTGCAATACTGACTCATCAATGCTGAACACGATCGTTCCCATCGATTTATGGATATCGTGATAGTCCACGATATTCCGGATAATCTGGAACAGGTATACCTGCTCACCGTCAGACTCTATCGGTCCCTCTGTACTTCTGTATATTGCTGTCTTCTTCTTTTCCGGCACCTGAATCTGATCTGCCCATGCCGTTGTAGCAGAAGATCCTGTCAGTCTGTCATAAAAAAGTATCTGTCCATTTTCTGTAACAATGGTAATTCCGGCAATTCCTTCATTGCGATTGCAGATATGGCTCAATTCACGCCGGATCCTGCTGCTGTTGCTCTCGAGTGTATCCTCATCCTGGTTGATCTGATTCACAATATCAATAATTTCATCATCGGTACACAGATCATACAAAAGTGTATCATATTTATCCAGAATCATGTTCAGACTCTGATCTGCCTGATTCAGATTATTTTCAATCTGTAACTCTATATTTTCATTCAGTGTTCGATTCAGTCGATACAGAAAGATCGCTGCAAAAAGAAGCATCGGAATGCAGGTTGAAATCAGAAAGACCGGAACCAGCAGTTGTTTGATCGTCCTATCTTTCTTCATCTTCTGCCCTCCTGATCTTCTGAATCTTATCTTTTGCATCCTGCAGGATCTCTGTTTCACTGGCTTCGTCATTGATTGACCGGTCCAGTGCCTCAATCATCACCGCAGATATTTCCGGCCATCGTTCTGACTTTTCTCTTGTTCTTGCATACGACAGCATCTCAATATAGCTGTGGCAGATCGGGTTGTCCGGATACTGCTTTTTCAAAATCTCTTTTTTTGCCGCCAGATATCCCAGATCATCGATATACTCGGCCATTCGCTCATTTTCACTGATATAATTTAAAAAGGTAATTGCTTCTTCAACGTGCTTTCCTTCCGTAACACAGAATATCTCCCCACCCTGTACGGTTATCCGTTCTCCATCCGTCGGCATATATGTAACTTCCACTTCCAGTTCCGGATTCTTCTCTCTGATATATTCTGCCTGTATAGAGTTTCCCGCCATCATTGCAATCTTTCCCTTTGCAAATTGCATCGTCAGGTCTTTTCCCGTCAGATTTCCCGACTGACGGCTGATGATTCCTTCATCCGCCATACGCCGCATCAGTTCATACGATGCCCGGCTGTCCGCCGAAGTCAGATCCTCTGTATCTCCTCCCATGCTCCAGAACACCGGAAGAAATGTATAGATACTTTCCTCACTTTCCAGTGTCGACTGGACATATCCATAGACTCCATCCTTTGTCAATGCCCTGGCAGTCTCATAGAACTCCTCCCAGGTAGACGGCACAGACAGTCCTGCTTCCCGCAGCATCTGTGCATTATAGATCAGTCCCACACAATTTACCCCTACCGGAAGACCCATGATCTTATTTCCCACCGTACACGGCTCCAATGCTTCCGGCATATATTCTTCAATTCCATCCACCCTGTGACTGAGATCTACAAAAGACTTTGCGTTCTGAAAAAACAGAAAATCTGACGAATCCACAAGTGCGATATCCGGCATTTCATTTTCATACATGGAAAGTGCCAATTCCTTTTTAAAATCTGCATCCGGAATATAGCGCGTCTTTACTTCTATCTCATCCTGTGACTGATTAAACTGATCAATGAGCCGCGACAATGTTTTTTTCTGGAATGACATATCCCAGTAATGCCATAAGGTGATTACCTGTTTTTTCTTTTCTTCGGTCACTTCTTTTTTTCGGCATCCGGCAAGACCGGAACAAGCAAGAGAGATCAATACAACCGTCACCATACCTGCTGCCAGCATTCTTTTTCTTATATTCAC
>JAEDLC010000012.1 GCA_016295505.1 Dorea sp. | reverse complement strand
ACCTTGAGATGGCAGAAGGTTATGTAACAGGTATTGCATTGGATGCAAACGATGAGATCATCGGATACCAGTTCGTAAGCCTTGGAAAATTCACTGATTTCATCAAAGCAGGTGACACACCAAACGATGCTTGGGAGAAAGCAAAAGGACAGTATGGACGTGTTGCAGACGCAGTGAAGATTATTGATCCACGTAAAGAGTAGTCGCGTTTGGCGCAGCGCACCGCATGGAAGAATGTGCAGGGTGTGTACGCGCAGATAGGATACATAAAGGTAAGGAAATCAGGAGGATAAGTAAATGGCTTTATTTGAATCATATGAAAGAAGAATTGATAAAATCAATGAAGTATTAGCAAGCTATGGCATCGCTTCTATCGAGGAAGCTGAGAAGATCACAAAGGATGCCGGACTTGATGTATACAATCAGATCAAGGGCATTCAGCCGATCTGTTTTGAAAATGCATGCTGGGCTTATACAGTAGGTGCAGCAATTGCAATCAAGAAGGGATGTAAGACAGCAGCTGACGCAGCAGCAGCAATCGGAGAAGGTCTTCAGGCTTTCTGTATTCCGGGATCTGTAGCTGATCAGCGTAAAGTAGGTCTTGGACATGGTAACTTAGGAAAGATGCTTCTGGAAGAAGATACAGACTGCTTCGCATTCCTGGCTGGTCACGAATCATTCGCAGCAGCTGAAGGTGCAATCGGTATCGCAGAGAAGGCAAACAAGGTTCGTAAGAAACCTCTTCGTGTTATCCTGAACGGTCTTGGAAAAGACGCTGCAAAGATCATTTCCAGAATTAACGGATTTACATATGTTCAGACAGAATATGACTATTATACAGGCGAATTAAAAGAAGTTCAGAGAATCGCATACTCTGACGGACTTCGTTCCAAAGTAAACTGCTATGGAGCAAATGACGTACGTGAAGGTGTTGCTATCATGCACAAAGAGGGCGTAGACGTATCCATCACAGGTAACTCTACAAACCCGACACGTTTCCAGCACCCGGTTGCAGGTACTTATAAGAAAGAATGTATCGAACAGGGTAAGAAGTACTTCTCAGTAGCATCAGGCGGTGGTACAGGACGTACACTTCATCCGGATAACATGGCTGCAGGACCGGCTTCTTACGGTATGACAGATACATTGGGACGTATGCATTCTGATGCACAGTTTGCAGGATCTTCTTCTGTACCGGCTCACGTTGAGATGATGGGCTTAATCGGAGCAGGTAATAACCCGATGGTTGGTATGACTGTTGCAGTTGCAGTAAGCGTAGAGGAAGCTGCTAAGGCTGGCAAGTTCTAAGAAATGGCTTAGAAGAAGTTTTCTTTGTTGGCTATTTATAGTGTAAATTTGTTAGTACAACAAAAGTGGGGAAGAGTAATCTCAACCCCACTTCTTTTATTGCTACATTGGAATTCATTAATATCTTTTATTGACATATTGGAATTCATTAATATCTTTTATTGCCTGATACAATTGGTTGGTGTATTTGTCGTAAAGAAATTTTACGATTCCATCATTAATGCTTTTTCAAAAATATTACATGCAAAAATCTGAGGTAAAATCCATCATAAATTTCAAATCAAGAATTATACATGTAAAAATGCGCGTGCAAATACCATCAAAATTAGAAATTTTAAAATATGCATGAAAAATCTTCAAATTATTACCATCATAATTTAGTTGTTTGAGTATCTACATGAAATGTTATATTTTGTCATCAGGATTTGCCGGAAAGGAAGATAATAAAAAAGGCAAACAATAAAAAAGCCCGCCATGAGTGAATTGCATGGCAGGCTTAAGTTTATTCAAGATTCCATTATTCAAACAATGATTAGTTTCGAACTAGTTGCATTTCAGAACATTCTTATAGAAGCTGTCCATTTCCTTCTTTGTATCAAACAATGCAACGTACATCTGGTTGCCCATTGCTCCGGAGAGTACATCCGGGATACGGTCTACCATTTTCAGGTTGTCCTGATATTTTTCGAGTATTTCTTCATGGCTGAGAACAAAATCCTTGCCGTCGCGGCGTCCGGCGTATGCACAGTAGCCATGCTTTCCTTCCGGAAGTGTAGAACGGTCAAATGCGATCATATCAGCCCAGATTTTATATACATTGGTGCTGTTGGCGTAATTCATCATATCAGGTGAAAAGCCGCCGCAAGGACGCATATTTACTTCAAGAGCCACAACATCTCCTTTTTTGCCCATTCCTTCGTGGTCGCTCAGCAGGCGGAAGAATTCAAAGTGAACAAAGCGGCTCTTTACACCGAAGCTCTTTACTGTTGCACGTCCGGCAGCCTGTACATCCTTGGAGAGATTTTTTACAATGTGGTAGATGGAATTATCAGAGTTGTTTACGATATCCATAATAGAGTCCGGAGTTACATTACCGGTCTCGAACATCGGCTCTCCGTGAGAATCGATAATGGCGTCATATGAGTTCACTTCTGCATTGATAAATTCTTCCATAATATACAGAGTATCGCCATCTTTTTCTCCAAAGAACTGAATCAGATCTTCATCTTTGGATAACTTGAAGGTGTGAGATGCACCAACGCCATTATCCGGTTTTACGATCACAGGGTATCCGACAGTTTTAATGAATTTCTTACAGTTTTCGACATCATCCACCAGATGATAGCGGGCTACCGGGATGCCGGCTTTGGTATAATATTCTTTCATTTTGGACTTGTATTTGATACGGGTCATATCTTCGGTATGGAAGCCGGTGTTAATATTGAAGTCTGTACGCAGCATGGCGTCGCGCTCCAGCCAGTATTCATTGTTGGATTCGAGCCAGTCAATACGGCCGTATTTGTAAGTGAAAAATGCAACAGCGCGATATACCTCATCATAGTTTTCAAGGCTGCCTACTTTGTAGTATTCGTTCAGACTGTACTTCAGCTCCGGAGACAGTTCATCGTAAGGCTGATCGCCGATACCAAGAACATTCAGTCCGTTGTTTTTCAGTTCTGCACAGAACTGCCAGTAGTTTGTCGGGAAATTCGGAGAAATAAAAATAAAATTCTTCATCATTCGTACTCACTCTCTTTCTTGTGTGTAAAATAACTATAACACTGACTTCATGAGAAAAAACTCTCTAATCCAATAAATATGGAACAAAGTAAGCAACCTGTTTATACCACCAGTCCCAGTCATGGCAGCAATCCCATCCCCAATAGTCAACCCAGGTCTGAATTCCTTTGCTCTTCAGGATCGCATCCAGATGTCTGGTGGAATCAGGGATTTCCCAGGCTCCCTGTCCTACACAGATGACAGACTTCTGTGCATTGTACATCGGAATGTATGGATGATCCAGGGGCAGATTCGGAAGATAGTGAACCGGTGAATTCTGGTACACCAGATCGTCCATATAAGATCCGAATCCATATTCGGATGTATAGATTCCGCTGAGCGCCAGCAGACGGTCAAAAAGATCCGGGCGGCGGTAATACAGATTGGCAGCATGCGTTGCCCCAAGACTGCAGCCGAATACCAGTACACCAGGTTCGCCGGTCCAGCCATTGTATTCGTTGACCATTGCACGCATGAAAGGAACCATCTCATCGGTAATGTAGCGGATCCATTCTTCATATCGGAAGATGCGCCAGCGGGGATCTCCGTCTTTGTTTGACCAGGTTTCCTGATCGATCGTATCAATGGAAAACACCATAACCTCACCGGATTCAATCCATGGTTCCCAGGTGTCTGTCATATGGAAGTTTTCAAAATCGAAGAAACGTCCATCCTGACAGGGAATAAAGAGAACCGGACGGCCGGCATGGCCGTATACTTTGCATTCCATGTCTTTGTTCAGAGAAGGGCTGTATTGCTTAAAATACTGTACATTCATATGTTGTCTCCTATCGTTCGTATAACAAGGTATTCATGAAAAATGGAATCTGTTTTTCCCAACTGGCCTCACAATGCTCGCCATCCGGAACAATCCGGCAGTTCAGCATCACGTGTCGTTTCAGAAGCAGAGATGCCGTTTTTTGAAACTGATTTAACATGCCCGGATGGTTTTTCAGTTCTCTGGAGCCATAGTCCATATAGACGACCGTTCCGGGACGGAGTCTGGAGTGCTCGATCAGACGACTGATCTTTGGAAGGTCTACCCAGAGGGAAGGAGATAAGCAGGCAGCACCGGAAAAAAAACTGTTGTATTTCATCACTGCGTACAGGCTCATCAGTCCGCCCATGGAGCTGCCGGCAATAAATGTGTGTTTACGATCCGGCAGAGTCGGAAAGTTCTGATCGATCTCCTTTTTAAATGTATGGACCATCCAGTCCATAGTTATTTTTCCTTTCCCGGTAATGTTTCCGAAACGGGAATCTCTGAAACTGTAAGGCGAGTATTCTTTTAGCCGTCCGTTGTCCGGACTGTGATTGCATTCTACTGCGGCAATTATCAAAGGAGTGGATGTAGCATCCATATATTCCTTCATTCCCCAGCTTTTTCCATAAGTTGCATCCGAATCAAAGAATACATTGTGTCCGTCAAACATATACAGAACCGGGTAGCGCTGATCTGGATCTTCTTGATACGATTCCGGAAGATAGACATAGGCTTTTCGGGGTTCGTCGGCAGTAAGCTCAGGAATAGTAATGTCCCATGTATAAACCATATATATACCTCCATATCAGGACAGGCTGTGCAAGACAGCCGTCCCTTAAGATGTTTACTTCATTTGTTTTTCCAGGTTTTTGTTGGCAGTTGAAAGCATCAGTTTCAGACGATTCAGCTGATTTACCTCACTTGCACCCGGGTCAAAATCAATAGCCACAATATTGGATTGTGGATAGCGTCTGCGTAATTCCTTGATGACACCCTTTCCTACCACATGGTTTGGAAGGCAGGCAAATGGCTGTGTACATACAATATTCGGTGCACCACTGTGGATCAGTTCCAGCATTTCTCCGGTCAGGAACCAGCCTTCACCGGTCTGATTACCAAGAGATACGATATCAGATGCCATCTCACCAAGATCCTGAATCCTAGCCGGAGGATCAAAGTGCCTGCTCTGTGCAAATGCTCTGGAAGCAGGAGCGCGGAACCATTCCAGTACTTTGATTCCCATGTTGCCGGTCCATGCTTTGGACTTCTTCATACCAAGATGTGATACTTTAAAGTTCTGATTATAGAAGCAGTAGAGCAGGAAATCCAGAAGATCCGGAACGACGGCTTCTGCACCTTCGCTTTCCAGCAGTTCAACCAGATAATTGTTGGCTGCCGGAAGGAATTTTACAAGAATTTCACCTACAACACCAACTCGTGGTTTTTTGATATCCAGTAATTCTATGTGGTTGTCGAAGTCTGCAATGATCTCACGGCATAGCTGATTGAATCTGTGGCGGCTCGGATATCCGTTGGAGAGGAATTCCTGGCACACCTTTACCCATTTCCGGTGCATTGCATTGACGGAACCGGGAACTGCCTCATATGGACGCAGCCGGTATACACATTTCATAAAGATATCGCCAAATATTACACCGTAGATGCCGCGAAGAACCAGGTTCGGTGTCAGTTTGAATCCCGGGTTGTCTTCCAGACCGCTTAAGTTGATGGAGATTACCGGAATATAACCATAACCGGCTTTTTTCAGTGCCCTGCGGATGAATCCGATATAATTGGATGCACGGCATCCTCCGCCGGTCTGACTGATGATCACGGCAATCTTGTGTGTATCGTATTTACCGGAGAGAATTGCTTCCATAATCTGGCCGACTACCATCAGAGACGGGTAGCAGGCATCGTTATTAACGTATTTGAGTCCCACATCTACGGCCTGTTTATTATCGTTCGGCAATACTTCCAGATGATAGCCGGAAGCATTAAAAGCGGTTTCCAGCAGTTCAAAATGGATCGGAGACATCTGCGGACACAGAATCGTGTATTCCTCACGCATCTGTTTGGTAAATACTACTTTTTCGATGGCAGAAGACTGAATCTCGCGCTTTTCCCCTCTTTTTTCTCTGACGCGGATTGCGGCAAGAAGGGATCTGACACGGATTCGGGCAGCACCCAGGTTATTGACCTCGTCAATCTTCAGTGTAGTGTATATTTTTCCGGAATCTGTCAGAATGGAAGCTACCTGGTCGGTCGTAACGGCATCCAGTCCGCAGCCGAAAGAATTCAGCTGGATCAGATCCAGATTGTCCACGGTTTTTACATAGTTGGCTGCAGCATACAGACGGGAGTGATACATCCACTGATCCATGACGTTAAGCGGATGTTCCGCCGGATGAAGGTGGGAGATGGAATCTTCCGTCAGTACAGCAATTCCATAGGAGTTGATCAGTTCCGGAATTCCGTGATTTACCTCCGGGTCGATGTGATACGGCCGGCCGGCAAGGACGATTCCACGATTTCCGGTCTCGTTTAAGAACCGGACGGTCTCTTCACCCTTTTTCTGCATATCCCTGTGGCATGCATTCAGTTCTTCCCATGCGGCATGAGTGGCAGTTCTGATCTCATCTGCGGGGATTGAGAATTTTTCGGAAAGTTCTTCAATCAGTCGATAAGAGATGGTCTCCTCACTTGCAAACGAGATGAATGGATGCAGAAAGTCAACTTCATGATTGATGATAGCATCAATATTGTTCTTAATGTTCTCCGGATAAGAGGTTACGATCGGACAGTTATAGTGGTTATTGGCTTCAGCAAATTCCTGGCGTTCATAAGGAATGCTCGGATAGAAGATGGTCTGAATTCCTTCATTGATCAGCCATTGTACATGTCCGTGTGCAAGCTTTGCCGGATAACATTCTGATTCACTTGGAATGGATTCAATTCCCAGTTCATAGATCCTGCGGGTGGAAACAGGGGACAGCACAACACGGAATCCCAGCTGACTGAACAATGTAAACCAGAACGGATAGTTCTCGTAGATGTTCAGAACCCGTGGAATGCCGATGGTTCCCCGTCTGGCATCCTCTTCACTTAACGGAGTATAGTCAAAGTAACGTTTTAACTTGTACTCAAACAGATTCGGAAGCTTATTTGAGGATTTTTCTTTTCCAAGGCCACGCTCGCATCGGTTACCGGTGATGAATCTGCGCCCGCCGCTGAAATGATTGATCGTCAGACGGCAGTTGTTCGTACATCCTTTACATTTTGTCATGGTAGTAGAATATTCCAGCGCTTCGATCTCTTCGATGGAAAGCATGGTTGTACCTTCGCAGTCAACGTATCTTTCTCGGGCAATCAGAGCAGCTCCGAATGCACCCATGATTCCGGCAATGTCCGGACGGATTGCCTCACAGTTGGCAATCTTTTCAAAGCTTCGAAGAACAGCATTGTTGTAGAAGGTACCGCCCTGAACGACGATATGTTCGCCGAGCTCGGAGGCATCCGATACTTTGATTACCTTAAAGAGCGCATTCTTGATAACGGAATAAGCAAGACCGGCGGAGATGTCAGATACTTCAGCGCCTTCTTTCTGAGCCTGTTTCACTTTTGAATTCATAAATACGGTACAGCGGGTTCCAAGATCAATTGGATTTTTTGCAAATAATGCTTCGTGTGCAAAATCCTCAACCGTATAATTCAGTGATTTTGCAAATGTTTCAATAAAGGATCCGCATCCGGAAGAGCAGGCTTCATTCAGCTGCACACTGTCTACGGTCTGATTTTTGATCTTGATGCACTTCATATCCTGTCCGCCGATGTCCAGAATGCAGTCAACGTCCGGTTCAAAGAAAGAAGCGGCGTAATAATGAGACACTGTCTCAACTTCTCCCTCATCCAGAAGAAGAGCAGCTTTTATGAGGGCTTCTCCATATCCGGTAGAGCAGGAGTGTACGATCTCAACACCTTCCGGAAGCTGACTGTAGATATCCTTGATCGCAGAGATGGTAGTTCCGAGAGGATCTCCGTCATTATTATGGTAGAAAGAATAAAGCAGGGTTCCGTCTTCGCCTACCAGAGCGGCTTTTGTCGTTGTTGATCCGGCATCGATTCCCAGGAAGGCCTTGCCGCGGTATGTGGAAAGGTCTTTGATTGGCACCTGGTGCTTTGCGTGGCGATTCGTAAATGCCCGATAATCTGCTTCGCTTTCAAAAAGGGGATCCATACGGTCAACTTCGAATTCCATCTTGATCTTTCCGTCAAGGCGATTCTGCATTTCGCGAAGTGAGACATCCTGATCCCGCTTTGCATTCATTGCAGATCCGATCGCAGCAAACAGGTGGGAGTTTTTCGGTGCAATTGTGTGCTCATCGTCCAGTTTCAGTGTCCGGATAAATGCCTCTCTGAGTGCAGAAAGGAAATGTAATGGTCCGCCCAGAAAAGCCACATGACCGCGTATTGGTTTTCCGCAGGCAAGACCACTGATTGTCTGATTCACAACTGCCTGGAAGATTGATGCAGCAAGATCTTCTTTGGCGGCACCATCATTGATCAGTGGCTGAATATCTGTTTTTGCAAACACACCGCATCGAGCGGCAATTGTATAGAGAGCTTTGTAATTTCTGGCATATTCATTCAGTCCGGAGGCGTCTGTCTGAAGAAGAGAAGCCATCTGATCGATGAAGGATCCCGTACCTCCGGCGCATACGCCGTTCATGCGCTGTTCCACGTTACCGCCCTCAAAATATATGATCTTGGCATCCTCACCGCCAAGTTCGATTGCGACATCTGTCTGTGGAGCATAGTCCTGCAGAGCAGTGGAGACAGCAATGACTTCCTGAACAAACGGGACTCCGAGATGCTTGGCAAGTGTAAGACCGCCGGAACCGGTAATGACCGGTGAAGCATGGATCGGACCTAATTTGTAGAGTGCCCTTCCCAACAAGTCAGAAAGTGTTTCCTGGATGTTTGCGAAATGCCTCTCATAATCAGAAAATACCACTTCATTATTCTCATCTAATATGGCAATCTTAACGGTGGTAGAACCGATGTCGATGCCAAGTGTGTAATGTTCCTTACGATTCATAATATGTAACTCCTTGTCATATAAACATTCATATGTGTTTCTTCCTATTAAATGCATTTTGCCATTTTACAACCTGTAACATTATACGACAAAAGATGGGAAAAGACAATTAACAAATACTATATATTTGTAAAAATGCTGTTAAGTTTGAGTGGCAGAATTGACAAATAAAATCTAAGACGTTAGAATGACTACAGTGTAATTTCAAAAAAAGGAGTTTGTGTATGAATAATTGGCTGAATAAACTGGAGAGAAAGTTCGGAAGATATGCAATTCCGAATCTGATGTACTATATTATCATCCTGTATGCAGCGGGATTTGTTCTGAATCTTGTAAATCCGTTATTTTATTACCAGTATCTGTCCCTGGATGCAAGCATGATTCTTAAGGGACAGGTGTGGAGAATCTTTACCTTCATCATTCAGGCACCTTCCAGCAGCCTGGTATTCATTATATTTTCACTGTATCTGTATTATATGATCGGAAAGCAGCTGGAATATGCCTGGGGAGCTTTTCGATTCAACCTGTATTTCTTTTCCGGTATGTTTTTTACTGTAATCGGAGCAATTCTTGCATATCTGCTGACGGGGCTGGTTCTTCCGATGGATACATGGTATCTGAATATGTCCCTGTTCTTTGCATTTGCGGCATTGTATCCGGATGTTCAGTTTCTGCTTTTCTTTGTCATTCCGGTTAAGGTAAAATGGCTGGCACTGATTGACGGGCTGTATTTCCTGTATGCGGTTGTACAGGCATTCCTTCCGGCTTATGGCGGAGGCGTATATGGGGTATACTATAAGGCAAATGCTCTGGCGGCCTTCATTGCAATCCTGAATTTCCTGCTCTTTTTCCTGGGATCCAGAAATATGCAGCCGTATTCTCCGAAGCAGATGAAGAGAAAGCAGGATTTTAAACGGAAGGTAAATCAGGCGAGCCGCCCGGTCAATGTATATGCAAACGGTGCAAAGCACAGATGTGCAGTCTGTGGACGAACAGAACTTGATGATCCGAATCTGGAATTCCGGTATTGTTCAAAATGTAATGGTAATTATGAATACTGTCAGGATCATCTGTTCACGCATACACATGTCAAGTGATGCGGGAAGCGTTCAGGTGATATTGAAAATAGTTTAAGAAAGGTTTGAGTAAATATGAAAAAGACAAAAATTATCTGTACAATGGGACCAAATACGAATGACGAGAATATCATGAGAAAGTTAGTTCAAAGTGGTATGGATATTGCGAGATTTAACTTTTCACACGGAGACCATGAAGAACAGAAGATGCGCATGGACATGTTAAAAAGAATCCGTGAAGAAGAACAGAGGCCGATCGCGATACTTCTGGATACAAAAGGACCGGAGATCCGTACAGGTGTCCTGAAAGATGGCAAAAAAGTACAGCTGAAGGCGGGAAGTATCTTTAGTCTTTGTACGGAAGAGATTGTTGGCGATGAGACAAGGACTATGATCACTTATCCGGGACTGACTGCAGATGTGCAGATTGGAAGTACAATTCTGATCGATGATGGTCTGATTGAACTGAAAGTAAAAGAAAAAAGAGACACTGAGATTGTCTGCAAGGTTATAAACGGTGGAGAGCTGGGAGAACGCAAAGGTGTGAACGTACCGAATGTTCCGGTCAGACTTCCGGCAATTACGGAGAAAGACAGAGAAGATCTGAAGTTTGGTGTAGAACAGAAGGTAGACTTTATTGCAGCATCTTTTGTCAGAAATGCTGAATGTATTCTTGAGATCAAGGCGTATCTGAAAGAGTGCGGCGCTCCGTATATTCCGGTGATTGCCAAGATAGAAAATGCAGAAGGAATCAAGAATATTGATGAGATTATTCGATGTGCGGATGGAATCATGGTTGCCAGAGGAGATCTTGGTGTGGAGATACCGGCTGAAAAGGTTCCGTATCTGCAGAAATTGATGATTCAGAAGTGCAATGATAATTATAAACCGGTTATTACTGCAACGCAGATGCTGGATTCTATGATCCGTAATCCACGTCCGACCAGAGCGGAAGTAACAGACGTTGCCAATGCAGTGTATGATGGAACTGATGCGGTTATGCTCTCAGGGGAGACTGCACAGGGAAAATATCCGATTGAAGCACTCCAGATGATGGTTCATATTGTAGAAAATACAGAAGAGCATCTGGATTACGAGCAGATTCTGAAAAAGGCCGGTGAGCACAGAATGAAGAGTGCTTCCAGTGCACTTGGACATGCAACAGTAACAACGGCCAATAACCTTCGCGCGAAATGCATTATTACGCCTACTGTATCCGGAGCTACTGCGAGAGTGGTATCCAAGTTCAAACCGAAGATGGACATCATAGGAGTCAGCCCGAATGAAGCGACCCTGAGAAGAATGCAGATCTACTGGGGTGTCAGACCACTGAAATCTATTGAAGTGCGTACAACGGAAGATATCTGTAACAGTGCGATTGATCTGATCTGTGCAAAACAGATGGCGGAGACAGGAGATGTTGTGATTCTGACGGCAGGCATACCGTCTACCAATGTGGCAGGACAGAAAACGGGTGTCAGCAATATGATGCGTATTGCTGTTGTTGATTAATGATATAAGGCATATACAGACCGGAGATGAGAAACAATGAAGTTTTTTCGTCTCCGGTCTATGTTATATCAGATATGTCTTGACAGAAAGCAGAATATCATATATAGTGTTCCCATGGAGAACTACTAAAGAATCGTTTTAAATATAACAGGAGAAAAAGAATGGAAGAAAGATCTTTTGTGGAACGTCTGATGGAGTTTGGACTGACCAGGCAGGAGGCCTGTATCTATCAGTGTCTGTCAACAGAAGGAAAAGTAACGGGATACGAAGTGGCAAAGCAGACAGGAATCTCCAGGTCGAATGCTTATAATTCTCTGGCAAATATGACTGAGAAAGGAGCAGCGTATCTTGTGGAGGAAGGAAATACAAGAAAGTATATTCCTGTTCCGATTGATGAATTCTGCAAGAATCGGATACGAAAGCTGGAAGAATCAAGAAAATGGCTGGAAAGCCATATGCCATCGGAAAAGACCTATACAGAGGGCTACATTACGATAGAAGGCGCAGACCATATACTGAATAAAATACGCAACATACTGGCTCAGGTGGATAAGCGTGTCTATATCAGCTGTACAAGGAATTATCTGCTTCTGATTGTAAGAGAGCTTCAGGAGCTCATGAAAGCAAAGAAAAAAGTCGTGATCATTACGGATCAGCCGGTAACTTTTGAAAATGCCAGAGTATATGTGGGAGAAAGCAGAGGAACACAGATCGGTGTGATCGCAGATTCCAGATATGTACTGACCGGCGAATACGGAGAGGGAAGTATGAATACATGCCTGTACTCCGGAAAAAAGAATTTTGTGGAGTTATATAAGACTGCACTTTCCAATGAAATCAAATTACTGTCCATACGAGAGGAGAACAACGCACAATGAAAAAGGAAACATTTGTAACAAAGGAACAATTAGATGAGATCATCAGGGAATATCCGACTCCGTTTCATCTCTATGATGAAAAAGGGATCCGGAAAAATATGGAAACCTTAAGAGATGCATTTTCCTGGAATAAAGGATATCGCGAATACTTTGCAGTAAAAGCCACACCGAATCCTTTTCTGATTGATATCTTAAGAGAGTATGGTTGTGGATGCGACTGCTCATCCTATACAGAGCTGATGCTGTCTGAAGCGATTGGTGCAAAGGGTGCAGATATCATGTTCTCATCCAATGATACACCGGCAGAGGAATTCGTCTATGCAGAGAAGCTGGGTGCGATCATCAACCTGGATGATATTACTCACATTGATTTTCTGGAGAAGGCGATCGGACATATACCGGAGACGATCAGCTGCCGTTATAATCCGGGCGGAATGTTCAAGATCAGCAACGATATCATGGACAATCCGGGAGATGCAAAATATGGTATGACCACAGAGCAGCTGTTTGATGCTTTTAAGATTCTGAAGGAAAAAGGCGCAAAGGAATTCGGTATCCATGCGTTCCTTGCCAGCAATACCGTAACCAATGATTATTATCCGATGCTTGCAAAAGTATTGTTCGAAGTGGCTGTGAAGCTTCAGAAAGAAACAGGAGTACATATCAAGTTCATCAATCTTTCCGGTGGTGTAGGTATTCCTTATACGCCGGATCAGGAACCGAATGATATCCGTGCAATCGGTGATGGTGTACGCCGTGTCTATGAAGAAGTTCTGGTTCCGGCAGGAATGGGTGATGTAGAGATCTATACAGAGATGGGACGTTTTATGATGGGACCATATGGCTGCCTGGTTACAACTGCAATTCATGAGAAACACACACATAAGGAATACATTGGAGTGGATGCATGTGCAGTGAATCTGATGCGCCCGGCGATGTACGGAGCATACCATCATATTACGGTCATGGGAAAGGAAAATCAGCCGTGTGACCATAAGTATGATGTGACCGGATCTCTGTGCGAGAATAATGATAAATTTGCAATAGATCGTATGCTTCCGGGAATCGATATCGGTGATGTTCTCGTAATCCATGATACAGGAGCACATGGATTTTCCATGGGATATAATTATAATGGAAAATTAAAATCCGCAGAAGTTCTTCTGAAAAAAGACGGAAGCACACAGCTGATCCGAAGAGCAGAGACCCCGGCAGATTACTTTGCGACATTTGACTGCTTCGATATCGGAAAAAAATTAATTGAAAAATAATGGATTAAAGTATAATGGGGGATGGAGTATGAAGAAAAAATGCATGCTGACTCTGATTCTTTCCGTTGCTGTCATGTTACTGGGAGGATGTGGAAGTATGTCAGCAGAGGATGCTACGTTGTATACGCAGTCCATTCTGGATGCCAGTTATAAAGGAGAATTCAAAGAATACATTGAACAGACGGAATCTACAGAAGAAGAGGCACAGGAGATCTATGATGCCAGCCTGGATGTGATCATGGCGGAAAGCGGTTTTGAAGAGCTGGGAATCTCTGATGAGCTGGAAGCCAACTACAGGCAGCTGTTTCAAGATATGCTCCAGAGTGCGAAATACGAAGTCGGTGAGGCAAAAGAAGAGGAAGATGATTCCTATACGCTGGACGTAAAGGTCTGTGCATTTACTGCATTTGAAGGAGTTACGGAAGAGACAGAAGCCTGGCTGACAGAGCAGTACGCAGATGCCACGGAGGTTCCGACACAGGAAGAGCTGAATGAACAGTTTCTTCAGAAAATGTATGAATTGATGGCAGCAAGACTCGCAGATCCATCCTACGGAGAGGAACAGATTATTACGATCCATGTAAAACCCGACTCTGAGGGAGTCTGGTATATACCAGAGGAAGATCTTACGGCAATCGATGGGACTCTTTTCCCGGAAAATATGTTTTAATATGCAAAAGGGCTGACGGTTTATACCGTTTTCAGCCCTTTTGGTATTTTTGGATAAATAAAGACATCATTTCATAATTTCTTTTAGAAGATGTACTTTGTTAAACGGGAATGAGAAATAGTATCCGTCAGCAAAGTCGTATGTATATTCAATCATCTCCCTGGAGACTGCAACTCCGACTGCCTCTCCTTCTGTTTTTGAACCGTGTTCGGGATATCTTTCAATAATAGCATCTGCTACGGTGACCCCGGCGATTTCATTTTTCATAAAGAGCGCATTCTTACGACTGATGAGAGGCATGATTCCGCATAGTATCCGTGCGCCGGTCATTTCTTTGATATAGCGGACGCGGTCGGCATCTTCTTTAGAAAAAACAGGCTGGGTCAGGAAAAATGAAGCACCGGTATCCATTTTCTTTTTTATTCTTTTTATCTCCACGTCAATATTGCGTCGCCCCTGATTGATAGCACCACCGTAGGCGATGGGCATGTCTGTGAATGTTTCTTCATTCATATCTTTTGCAATCTGCATTAATCCGACGGAATCGAAGTTAAAAACAGATTTTATGTTCTGTCTTGCAAGAGATGGAATCGGGTCACCGGTAACAATCAGAAAGTTGTGAATATCATTGATATATGCACCCAAAAATAATGATCTCATAGCAATTGCATTTTTGTCACGGCAGCAAATGTGCGGCATCACACACATGCCGGTTGCACGTCTGACCTTTTCTGCCATCAGGACAGAATCAACACGAGTTCTTCCGGAAGGAGAATCAGGAAAAGTCAGTACATCCACATCTTCATTCTGAAGGAAATGAGCAGCCTCCAGAAGCTTTTCGTCATTGGAAGAGATGGGAGGGGCAAGTTCAACGGCAATGAGTTTTTTGTTTTTTAATGAGCCATCTTTGTTATAGATAAAACCCGTGTTTTTTCTGGGAGTTTCAATTTTTGCTTTTTGCAGATTCACGGTTGTTTTCGTTGGCTGTTCTATATCCAGAACGTCTGAGAGCACCTTGATAAATGCAGGGTTTGTACCGCAGCATCCGCCAAGAATGTCCATTCCGAATGCAGAAAGATCGGCAAGCTTGTCAGCGAAATATCCGCAGTTGTTGTCAAATATAAGCTGTCGGCTCTGGATACGTTTCGGATATCCGGCATTGGGAAGGGAGATCAGATATTTGTCAGAATTTAAATTTACTTTTTTATATATCTGAGCCATATGTCCGGGTCCGACACCACAGTTTAAACCAATCGCATCAATTTCCGGCATAGCTTTCACAGTCTCAAGCAGTTTTTTTGCACTCAGGCCGGAAGTGCTGTAGCCAAACTGATCTACACAGAACTGTACCATGATAAAAATCGGATACTCTTTTTTGATGCGTTGAATTGCAGAGAGTATATGTTCTGTATCCGGAAATGTTTCAAACGTCAGAACAGAGATCCCGTTTTCGACGAAACATCTTGCAATCTGATAATATTCCTCTGACAATTGATCGGTATCAGAGTTCCCTGGAGTGCTTTCAGGGATGGGACCGATATCTCCGGCAATAAAGACTTCTTTGTCTCCAATAGCCGTTTTTGCGATCTTGATGGCAGCCAGAATATTTTTTTCGACAGTTGTCCAGTCAGAAGACAGCAGGGATGTGTTGGAGGCAAAGGTGTTCGTACGAATCAGTTTTGCCCCGGCTTCGATATAAGAGCTGTGAATCTCAAGAACCCGTTCCGGAAAAGAAGTATTGGCGTTTTCAGGCATGTCGTCTGTCTGATATTTTTCCGAGTAGTAAGTTCCAAAGGAACCGTCGGTGATGAGTTTATGATGTTTTAGATATTCATTTATCGTCATGGGAGATTCTCCTTATGTAAGTTTTGCTTTTTAGTATAACACATTTTCAGGAGCTCATGTATTGGGAATATTTATAGCCGGTAATAGGAAAGATTTATCTGATCAGTAGTGTGTTGTGTTGATACAGGATAAAAAAATAGCCATAAATCTTGAAATATCAAGGTTTATGGCTATTATGCGGATGGTGGGACTTGAACCCACACGAGGTCGCCCCCGCAAGATTTTGAGTCTTGTGCGTCTGCCATTCCGCCACATCCGCATGTGTTGAACATATCAACAACATGTTAAATTATAACCTTAAAACATGAAACTGTCAATCCTTTTTTGATTTTAAATTTTCTCCTTTTAAAAAATGTAGATTTGGTGTATAGTAAGAAAGTACATTTATTTTTATCATGGAGAAATAGTATGAAAAGTAAGATTGTATTGATCGATGGACACAGCATTTTGAACCGTGCATTTTACGGTTTGCCGGATCTCACAAATGCGGATGGTCTTCATACAAATGCTATATATGGATTTCTGACGATTATGTTCAAGCTTCTGGAAGAGGAGAACCCGGATTATCTTACGGTGGCTTTTGATGTGCATGCGCCGACATTTCGGCATGAGATGTATGCGGAGTATAAGGGCACCCGAAAACCGATGGCTGATGAATTAAGACAGCAGGTTCCGGTGATCAAGGAAGTTCTGAAGGCGATGGGAATTAAGATCATTGAATCAGCAGGACTTGAAGCAGATGATCTGATCGGAACGCTTTCAAAGAGATGTGAGAATCAGGGAATGGAAGTATCTGTGATATCCGGAGACAGGGATCTTCTGCAGCTTGCGACAGAGCATGTCAAGATCCGGATTCCGAAGACAAAGCAGGGACGGACAGAGGTGGAAGACTATTATGCATCGGATGTAAAGGCGCGATATCAGGTGACGCCGACAGAATTTATTGATCTGAAGGCACTGATGGGTGATACATCTGATAATATTCCGGGTGTTCCAAGCATTGGTGAGAAGACAGCGACGAAGATCATCACGGAATATCATTCAATAGAAGAAGCATATGCACACGCAGATGAACTGAAGCCGCCAAGAGCTGCAAAAGCACTCAAAGAGCATTGGGACATGGCGGTGATGAGCAAGGTACTGGCAACGATCAATGTAGATGCTGATTTTGCTTATGAACTGGAAGATGCAAAGCTTGGTAATATCTATACAGAAGAAGCATATGCGTATTTTCAGAAGCTGCAGTTTAAGAATCTGCTGTCAAGATTTGATGTGACTGCACCTTCCAATCAGATTGAGGATTCCTTCCGGATCGTTACGGATCAGAAAGAGGCGCAAAGGGTATTTGAAAAGGCCAGGATATCAGCCTGTACAGGGGCGTGTATCTTTAAAGATACCAGAAATGTGCTGCCACTTTTTATTGATCAGGCCGGAATCGGAGGAATTGGAATCTGCTTTTCTGAACGCGAGATTTACTGCATCCGGACGGGCAATGGAATTGAACAGAGATGGCTTTTGGATGAACTTTCCGATGTGGCACGGAAGACAGAGCGTTTTGCCATGTTTGATCTGAAGCAGGCGATGGAATATGTACAGATTCACAGGCAGGATAACTGCTTTGATACAGCTGTGGCGGCATATCTTCTGAATCCGCTGAAGAGTAATTATACGTACGAAGATGTAGCCAGAGAACAGTTGAATCTGATGATAGATGAAAAGCTTGAAGAGGAGGCACGGGTATGCTATGAAGCGTACACGATCTATGCGTCTGTTGAAAAACTGCTGGAAAAACTCAGAGAGTTCCAACTGGAGAGTCTGTTTACAGAAATAGAGATGCCGCTGGTATTTACCTTGTATGATATGGAACAAAATGGCATCCTTGTGGAAGCAGAGGCGTTAAAGATCTATGGAGATCAGCTTGCGGTCAAGATCGTTGAACTTGAGAAAGATATATATGAAGAGGCGGGAGAGACATTTAATATTAATTCTCCGAAGCAGCTGGGAGTGGTTCTTTTTGAACATATGAAGCTTCCGGGTGGAAAGAAGACAAAAACAGGATATTCGACGGCGGCAGATGTACTGGACAAGCTTGCACCGGATTATCCGATCGTCGCAAAGATCCTGGAGTATCGGCAGTATACAAAGCTGAAGTCCACGTATGCGGACGGGCTTGCGAATTATATAGGAGAAGATGGAAGAATCCACAGTAAGTTTAACCAGACGATCACAGCGACCGGGCGCATCAGCAGTACAGAACCAAATCTGCAGAATATTCCGGTACGGATGGAACTGGGAAGACTGATCCGGAAAGTATTTATTCCGGAAGACGGGTACGTATTCGTGGATGCGGATTATTCACAGATTGAACTGCGTGTTCTGGCGCACTGTTCGGGAGACAGCCATCTGATTGATGCTTATAAAGAAAAAAGTGACATTCACAGAATCACTGCTTCTCAGGTGTTCCATGTACCGTTTGAAGAGGTGACGGATCAGCAGAGAAGGAATGCCAAAGCGGTGAATTTTGGAATTGTCTATGGAATCAGTTCCTTCGGACTGAGTCAGGATCTGAGTATTACCAGAAAAGAAGCTGCCAGATATATAGATGATTATTTTAAGACTTATCCGGGAATCAAGACATTTCTGGATGACACTGTGAAGCATGCGAAGGAAACGGGGTATGTAGTTACGTTGTTCGGAAGACGAAGACCGGTTCCGGAACTGGCTTCCAGCAATTTTATGCAGCGGTCTTTTGGAGAACGTGTTGCGATGAATGCTCCGATACAGGGAACTGCAGCGGATATCATTAAGATTGCGATGGTTCGTGTCAACAGGCGGCTGAAGGAACAGAAGATGAAGTCAAGGCTGATTCTTCAGGTTCATGATGAACTTTTGATTGAAGCATATAAGCCGGAGCTTGGCAGGGTGCAGGAGATTCTGAAAGAAGAGATGGAGCATGCGGCGAGTCTGGATGTGCCGCTTGAAATAGATATGCATACAGGAGATAACTGGTACGAAGCAAAGTAAGAGGTGTGAAGGATGAAAGTTATTGGAATTACAGGTGGAGTAGGAGCAGGAAAGACACAGATACTGGAGTATCTGAACAACAGATACGGGGCAACGGTCTGCCAGGCAGATGAAGTTGCAAAGAAGCTCCAGAAAAAGGGAACAGATTGCTTTGAAAGAATTGTAGAACATTTCGGTGATGGAATTCTGGATGAAAAAGGAGAACTCAACAGAGCAGGTCTTGCAGAGATCGTATTTGCCGACAAAGTGGAATTATCGGTGCTGAACAGTATCGTTCATCCACTGGTAAAGGAAGAGATCCTGAAGAAGATCACGAAAGAAGAAAGAAAGAATACGAATCTTATGATCATTGAAGGAGCGCTTCTGATCGAAGATCATTATGAAGAGATCTGTGATGAATTATGGTATATCTATGTAGAAGATTCAATCCGTAAGAAAAGGCTGAAATATGCAAGAGGGTATGAGACGAAAAAGATTGATGAGATGTTTGCGGCTCAGCTCCCGAAAGATATGTTCATGAGACATTGTGACAGAGTGATTGATAACAGTGGTGTGTTCGAAGAGACGAAGATGCAGCTGGATAAGATTATTGCAGATTTATAAGAAAGGCAGATTACAAATACTATGAGATTATGCAGCATTGCCAGTGGAAGCAGCGGAAACTGTATCTATGTGGGAGATGATCACACCCATCTGCTGGTGGATACCGGAATCAGTAAGAAGAGGATTGATCAGGGTCTGACAACGCTTGGGATCAAGGGAGAGGAAGTAGACGGAATACTGATCACTCATGAACACATTGATCATATTCAGGGGCTGGGAGTATATTCCAGAAAGTATGAGGTTCCAATCTATGCGACCAGAGGTACGATTGCAGGAATCCGTGCCTGCAGATCACTCGGAAAGCTTCCGGAAGGATTGCTTCATGAAGTGGATGTAGATCGAAGATTTACCGTTGGAACACTTGAGATTACGCCGTTTGCGATATCCCATGATGCGAATGAACCTTCCGGGTATAGAGTGGAAAATGAGGAAAAGGCAGTAGCTGTTGCGACAGATCTTGGAAAATACGATCCATATATCGTGCAGAATCTGCGTGATCTTAATGCAGTCGTGCTGGAAGCAAATCATGATATACATATGTTGGAGGTAGGACCTTATCCTTATCCTCTGAAGCGAAGAGTGATGGGGGATAAGGGGCATCTTTCCAATGAATCATCAGGGAGGCTTTTGTGTGATATTCTGCATGATGATCTGCAATATGTAGTGCTCGGACATCTCAGTAAAGAGAATAATTATGAAGAACTGGCTTATGAGACAGTAAAGCTGGAGGTCAGCATCGGGGACAATCCTTACAGAGGAGATGATATCCCGATGATGGTTGCTAAGAGAGATCAGATATCTGATATCATTACACTATAATTTAATAACACAGACAACGACAGGAGGACCATGCTATGAAGAAATGCGTAATTACAGTTGTAGGAAAAGATACCGTAGGTATTATTGCAAAGGTATGTACTTATCTTGCAGAGACGAATATCAATATTCTTGATATCTCACAGACCATCGTCGGCGGCTACTTTAATATGATGGCGATCGTTGATGTCACAGATGCAAACAAAGAAATTGTTACTGTTACAAAAGAACTGGAAGTACTCGGGATTTCCATCGGAGTCACCATCCACTGTCAGAGAGAAGAGATCTTTGAAAAAATGCACAGATTATAGCAGGATGAATCCAGAAAGGCCGGGTGTACATTATGATTAACAGATATGAAGTCTATGAAACCAATCAGATGATAGAGCAGGAGAACCTGGATGTCAGAACGATTACTCTTGGAATCAGTCTGCTCGACTGCATTGATTCGGATCTGAATCAATTGAATGAAAACATCTATAAAAAAATTACTGCGGTGGCCGAGAACCTTGTAGCTACCGGAGAACAGATCGAAAAAGAATTCGGTATCCCGATCGTCAATAAACGAATTTCTATTACCCCGATCTCTCTGATCGGCGGGTCTGCATGTAAGAAACCGGAAGATTATGTTACAATTGCACAGACACTGGATAAAGCGGCAAAAAAGGTAGGCGTTAACTTTATAGGCGGCTACTCTGCTCTGGTGTCCAAAGCGATGACAAAGAGTGAGGAGAATCTGATCCGTTCCATTCCGGAAGCACTGGCATGTACAGATCGGGTGTGCAGTTCAATCAATGTAGGTTCTACAAGAACCGGTATCAACATGGATGCGGTACGCTTATGCGGAGAGATCGTCAAAGCAACTGCACAGGCTACCCGGGATCAGGATTCCCTCGGATGTGCCAAGCTGGTGGTATTCTGCAATGCTCCGGACGATAATCCATTTATGGCAGGGGCATTTCTGGGTGTGACTGAGGGAGATGCGGTGATAAATGTCGGTGTCAGCGGACCGGGAGTCGTAAAACATGCGATCGAACAGGTAAGGGGCAGAGGCTTTGAAGAACTGTGTGAAACTATTAAGAAGACGGCGTTTAAAGTAACGAGAGTTGGTCAGCTTGTTGCAGGAGAAGCGTCAAAACGTCTGGGGATTCCATTTGGTATCGTGGATCTGTCACTGGCACCAACACCTGCAGTCGGAGACAGTGTGGCTGAGATCCTGGAGGAGATCGGCCTGGAACGAGTGGGAGCACCGGGGACAACGGCTGCACTTGCGATGCTGAATGATCAAGTGAAAAAAGGCGGTGTTATGGCATCCTCTTATGTTGGGGGTCTAAGTGGAGCTTTTATTCCTGTCAGTGAAGATCAGGGAATGATCGATGCGGTGAATCTGGGAGCACTTACCATAGAGAAACTGGAGGCTATGACCTGTGTGTGCTCTGTAGGACTTGATATGATTGCAATTCCGGGAAAGACAAAGGCATCTACCATATCCGGAATCATTGCGGACGAGATGGCGATCGGTATGGTGAACCAGAAAACGACAGCTGTACGTCTGATACCCGTGATTGGAAAGGATGTCGGAGAGACAGCGGAATTTGGCGGCCTTCTGGGGTATGCGCCGATCATACCCGTTAATGAGTATGACTGCAGCGCATTTGTGAACAGAAAGGGAAGAATTCCGGCTCCGATACACAGTTTTAAGAACTAGAATCTCAGATTCGCAGAATCTGTTGCTGATATTCGCTGCAGAAGGGGATCTGATATCTGTCTGTTCTGACACTTTCATACAGATCAGAAGCAAAGATATCCTGTTTTAACATGTGAAGCGCACAGTCATCCAATTCCTGGGACTGCGCAAGTCTGGTCAGCAGTGGAATGGAGGTATGTGTTTTCATATGCGTGAGAGTGGCGGTGCTGTCGTTACGAAAGCCCAGAATATGGGCATATCGGCAGCCGCCATTTTTTTTATATGTGGTTACATCATTTGTTGTAATCTGCAGAAGGATGTGAAGCAGACTCCGGCTGATCCGGCTGTATGTCAGTTCTTTGGTTTTCAGAAGCTCACAGAACTTTTCGAATGACTGAAACTGATTGCGGTTTTTCCAGATGCGGTTTGCCAGATCTTCGGATACATCCTGATAGCGGCAAAGAGTTTCCGGAGTTTCTTTCAGAAGCACATATTTTAGCAGAAGAGAAAAATCATCGGCACAGAGAAACTGTCTGTTCAGAATATTTTCCTGCATAAGATCATTGCATTGAGCAGGGATCTGTGATATGACCTCATCCGGACTTCCGTGTAAGAGCTCTTTTCGGATCGCAGTAGCAGAACTGAAGCGATCTTTCAGTTCTGTGTCGTGATAGCCGGAGCTTTTACGTGTGATGGTATATGCCTTGATCGGACTTTTTCGACGATACAGTGCTTTCAGGTATTCAACACCAAGAATGTTGTTCGGTTTTTCAAGTATTTGTTCAGATGCATTTTCCAGACATTGTACGAGTGCTGTCTGTCTGGCTTTCGGATATGCCTGGCCCTTGCGAAGGGCCGCTCTCAGTGCAGTCTGATAATGTTCCGGTTCGTCGGCAAGTAGTCTTGCCGGTTCTTCCAGCATGGTAATATCACCACATTCGCTTCCAAAGCAGATAGAATCGATGCAGCCTAACTGATCAAGGATAGAGACTGCCCCTTCGGCAAAATATTCTGCACTTCCGGTAGCATAAGCAACAGGCAGTTCAATGACAACGGAAACCCCCATGCGCAGGGCCATTGCAGCACGAAGTCGCTTGGACAGTATTGCGGGAGTTCCCCGCTGTACATAATCACCACTCATGACTGCAATTACGCTGTCGGCACCGGTCAGCCTGCGTGCCTTCTCAATATGGTAGAGATGTCCGTTGTGAAAAGGATTATATTCCGTAATTAAGCCGACTATTTTCATAAGAATCTCCTTGTATATCTTTTTTAAATTGATTATACTATAGAGGGATTGTGGATGCAAATAAAGGGTAATAGATAAAAATTATAGAGAATAATGGAAAGGGGGTACATGTTATGGAAAAAGAGACTGAAATGAAAGAAGAGCGTCTGGGAAAGCGTGGCCTTGAGGAAGGTGTTCCGGAGACGGAACCCGTACCGGAAGCAGAGGAGTATGACTATCTGGAAGAACGGGAAGAACTGACAGAAGAACGTATTATGGACATGCTTGATTCCCGGAAGTATAAGGAACTGAAAGAAGAACTTGAGAATAACATGTATCCGGTCGATCTGGCTGAGATTCTGGAGGAATTTGATCAGAAGCATATGGTGATGGTGTTCCGTCTTCTTGCAAAAGAGGAAGCTGCAGAGACATTTACCTACATGAACAGTGATATGCGAGAACTTCTGATCAATGCACTGACTGATTCTGAGTTGGAAGAGGTCATGGAAGAAATGTATCTGGATGATACGGTTGACGTACTGGAAGAAATGCCTGCAAATGTGGTAGACCGTCTCCTTATGGTGACGGATGAAGAGAAGCGTGTGCAGATTAATCAGTTGCTGCAGTATCCGGAAGACAGTGCCGGAAGTGTCATGAATGTGGATTACATCGCTCTGCGTAAGGAAATGACGGTTGCCGAATCCATATTGAAGATTCGGCAGGTTGGTCTGAATCGTGAGACGATCTACACCTGTTATGTTACGGAAAAAAGACATCTGATCGGCCAGGTGGATGTAAAGGAACTGTTGACGACCGGTGAATCCAAGACGATAGAAGAGATTATGGATACCAATCTGTTGTACGCCCATACAACGGATGACCAGGAAGACGTGGCAAGAACCATTACCAAATACGGTCTGATTGCACTGCCAATCGTTGATCATGAAAACTGCATGGTCGGAATCGTCACGGTTGATGATGCTATGCAGGTATTGCAGGAAGAGACGACAGAAGATATCAGTATCATGGCCGGTGTCGCTCCGAATGAAGAATCCTACTTTGGAACGACGGTATTCGAACACGTGAAAAGTCGTATTCCATGGCTATTGTTTCTGATGTTGTCGGCTACGGTTACACAGATGATCATGAACAGTTATGAAGCAGCTTTGGCGGTTATGCCACAGCTTGCCGGCTTTATTCCGATGCTGACCGGTACCGGAGGAAACTGCGGTTCTCAGAGTTCAACACTGGTGATTCGCGGACTGGCAGTCGGAGAGATTGAATTTCGTGATCTTTTTAAAGTCATCTGGAAAGAAGTAAGAATTGCCGTGTGTATCAGTCTGATTCTGTCTGTGGTGAATGGAATTCGTATTGTATTGATGGGACAGGGAGATGCAACGATGGCATTTACGATCGGTCTTACGATGGCATGTACGGTTATCATTGCAAAGGTAGTTGGATGTACGCTTCCTCTGATCGCGAAGAAAGTAGGGCTTGATCCGGCAATCATGGCAACACCACTGATCTCCACTCTGGTTGATATCAGTACGATCAGTGTATACTTTGCAATTGTAAGTTATGTTTTCCGACTCTAAGCATGGAATTGTATCAAAAAATAGACACAAGATTCCAAGAAGAGACCTTGTCTGCAAGGTCTCTTTGTATTATAATAAAAATACTGAGATTATATGGAAAGGAGTCTATCAATCATGGGATTTATAGATGATATTAAGGCAAAAGCAAAGACATGTAAAAAGACAATCGTTCTTCCGGAGACAGAAGATATCAGAACTTATGAAGCTGCAGAAGCAGTATTAAGAGAAGGTACTGCTAATCTGATTCTGATTGGAAGTGAAGAAGAGATTGCAAAGAACAAAGGTGATTTTGACATCAGCGGTGCTACAATCGTAGATCCTGCAACGTATGAAAAGACAGATGCATATATTGCAAAACTTGTTGAGTTAAGACAGAAAAAAGGTATGACAGAAGAGCAGGCAAGAGAACTTCTTCTCTCTAATTATCTGTATTATGGTGTTATGATGGTTAAGATGAAAGATGCAGACGGAATGGTATCAGGAGCATGCCACTCTACTGCTGACACATTAAGACCATGTCTGCAGATTCTGAAGACAAAACCGGGTACAAAGCTTGTATCTGCATTCTTCGTAATCGTTGTACCGGATTGTGATATGGGTGCTGACGGAACATTTGTATTCGCAGATTCTGGTCTGGAGCAGAATCCGGATCCGGAGAAGCTTGCAGCAATCGCTTTG
Source organism: Dorea sp. (assembly GCA_016295505.1). GTDB lineage: Bacteria > Bacillota > Clostridia > Lachnospirales > Lachnospiraceae > Dorea_A. The sequence continues at coordinate 2,299 of JAEDLC010000012.1, read as the reverse complement.
TCTTCTGCAGACTCCTTCAGACTGTTAACAGGCAAAGAACCAATCGTAGCAATGCTGTCTCATTCTACCAAGGGAAGTGCAAAACATCCTGACGTTGATAAAGTAGTAGAGGCAACCCGTATTGCTAAGGAAAATGCACCGGAGGGACTTCTTCTGGATGGAGAATTCCAGCTGGATGCAGCGATCGTTCCGGAAGTCGGAGCATCAAAGGCACCCGGAAGCCCGGTAGCAGGAAAAGCAAATGTACTGGTATTCCCGGATCTGGATGCAGGAAATATCGGATACAAACTTGCTCAGAGACTTGGAAAAGCAGAAGCATACGGCCCGTTAACACAGGGTATCGCAGCCCCTGTGAATGACCTGTCCCGTGGATGCAGTGCGAAGGATATCGAAGGTGTTGTAGCAATCACAGCTGTTCAGTGTATGTCAGAAGAATAAGTTTCATGTTCATAAACAACATATAATGGAGAGGTAACAAAAATGAATGTATTAGTAATTAACTGTGGAAGTTCATCATTAAAGTTTCAATTAATCAATTCAGAATCAGAGCAGGTACTTGCAAAGGGACTCTGCGAAAGAATCGGAATTGACGGAAGTCTTACTTATCAGCCGGCCGGCGGCGAGAAAGTAAAGTCCCAAAAGGCTATGCCAACACATACAGAAGCAATTCAGTTTGTAATTGATGCGCTGACGGATGCTGAGACAGGCGTTGTTAAGAGTCTGGATGAGATCGGTGCAGTCGGACACCGTGTCGTACATGGCGGAGAAAAGTTTGCACAGTCTGTTGTAATCACAGAAGAAGTAAAGAAAGCAATCGAAGAGTGTAATGACCTTGCACCGCTTCACAATCCTGCAAACTTGATCGGTATCAATGCATGCCAGGAATTAATGCCGGGTACACCGATGGTTGCTGTATTTGATACTGCTTTCCATCAGACAATGCCTGAAAAAGCGTATATGTATGGACTTCCTTACGAATACTATGATAAATACAAAGTAAGACGTTATGGTTTCCACGGAACCAGCCACAGCTTTGTATCCAAGAGAGCAGCTGAGCTTGCAGGAAAACCGTATGATCAGCTGAAAACAATTGTATGTCATCTTGGAAACGGAGCAAGCATCTGTGCTGTAGAGAATGGAAAATCTGTAGATACCTCCATGGGTCTTACACCTCTGGAAGGTCTGGTAATGGGAACACGTTCCGGAGACATTGATCCGGCAATTCTTGAGTTCATTGCAAAGAAAGAGGATCTTGATATTGCAGGTCTTATGACAATGCTGAACAAGAAATCCGGTGTGTATGGACTTTCCAATAACTTATCCAGTGATTTCCGTGATCTGGATGCGGCTGCGGCAGAAGGAAACAAAGAAGCAGAAATTGCCCTGGATGTATTCTGCTATCGTGTTGCAAAATACGTAGGAAGCTATGTGGCAGCAATGAACGGTGTAGATGTGATCGCATTTACAGCTGGTATCGGTGAGAATGCCGGAAACGTTCGCGAGAAAGTAGTAGAATATCTTGGATATCTCGGTATCGAACTGAACAAAGAAGCAAATGGTGTTCGTGGAGAAGAAATTACTATCTCTACTCCGGATTCCAAGGTAACTGTAATGGTAATTCCTACAAATGAGGAATTAGCAATTGCACGCGAAACAGTTGCATTAGTTTAGAAGATTTTTGTTGACAAAATCATAATACGTGATATAATAGTCTAGTGTGTGAATAGGAGTAATTAGATATGATATTAAACCTATCCGACGTTCTGTCTGAACAGCATAAAGTGATCGAGGAGTCTGTTCCCGTTGAAATGACAAGTTTTCAGTCAGAGATGGGAAAGTTTGAGATTATCAAAAAGACACCGCTTACATTACGGATTGAATATGCGGGGGATAAAAAGCTGAAAGTCTTTGGACAGGCCGGGATTACGGCAGTTGCACCATGCGACAGATGTCTTACAGATGTAGAAGTTTATGTCCCGCTCAAGTTTGAGCATGAGGTAAGCGTGGATCCTGATGCTTTAGAGCAGGCAGATGAATTAGACGAGAATAACTATATTGACGGATATAGCTTCAACGTAGAGCAATTGATCTACAACGAGTTATTGGTAGGGTGGCCGACGAAGATTCTATGCAGCGATGACTGTAAAGGTATTTGCAATGTATGTGGTCAGAACCTGAACGAAGGTACCTGTAACTGTGAAGATACGGGGCTCGACCCTAGAATGTCAGTTATCCGCGATGTATTTAAGAATTTTAAGGAGGTGTAACCTATGTCAATTTGTCCAAAGAATAAATCTTC
>JAEDLC010000101.1 GCA_016295505.1 Dorea sp. | reverse complement strand
GAAGAACTGCTGGAACGTATCATAGGAGAGAGAATATCTGTCTTTCAGGAACCGGGAATCATTCGAAAGCTGTATCCTTCCTGTCGCGATACGCACTGTGCAGTAGATGCTGCAATGGAACTCGCAAAAGAATATGCAGTGAATATAGAGGAAATAAGCCATGGCGTATGTTATGCACAGGAGTCGGCATTGTACAATGACCGTTTCCCGTATCCGGATTCTCCTTCACAGGCAAAGTTCAGTATGCCTTACGGGGTGGCTCTTGCACTGGCAGCTCAGAAGCTTACGCTGGATGATTTTGATGGAGAAGAATTGAAAGATCCAAGTATCTCTGCGTTATGCAGAAAGCTGGATGTGGTTGCAGATGATCAAAGATTTTCAACGGATGCAGCGGGAGGTGCAGAGGTAGTAATCTGCATGAAGGACGGCACTCAGTACAGTAAAAAAGTAGAGGTGGCAGCAGGCGATCCGGCAAAACCACTTGAAGAACATCTGCTGAAAGAAAAGTTTATGGAATGTGTTCGATATGTTTCCGATACAGATCGTGCAGAAGAGTTATATGATAAATTGACCGACATTAGTCAGATCAGCAATATGAAGGGATTCATTGAATATGTGAATTCGATATTATGACATGATTGGTATGAAGGGTATTATCCTGACACAAAGGGCGGGATAATACCCTTTTTATGCAGAAAGCGTGCAAAAAAGCATGCAACAGTATGGGATTCATTGACAAATATGTTCGTATTTTGTAGAATTTAATAAGAGGTTGTCGAGGTTTAGAGGGAGGATTTTATGGCTTGTAAATGTAGGATATGTGGAGTAAATGATGTAGAACACGAAGGCGATGTGTGTGAATTATGTGCGATCGGGCAGGATCCTTATGCATCTGCGATGCAGAATAACAGTACCAGGAAGGTTGTTCTTGATTATGCAGAGCCTCGCAATGATAGAGAAAGTGGTTATGGTACCGGAAGCGGAAGAACAAGAAAAGTTCTTCTTGGCGGCGGTGGATCCCTTGTGAATACGGATCCATATGGCAACAGTATCGTTCCGGAGGCAGATGATCAGGTGAAGGTATATCAGGCGGGACAGGTGCCTGTTTCCTCACAGGGACAGACGACGGTGGATCCGGGAAATACGAAGACAGGAGGAGCACATGCGGGAAAGGCAGCTTCCAAAGGAAATCAGCCGATATGCAGCGGAATTACGAAGAACATATCGGTGGATACACAGAAGAAGTCTTTTATCGGAAAATGGTTCCGGGCACTGTTCTCCGGAATCCCGATATCGCTGGATGATGATATCACAATGTTTCAGGTGTTCCCGGATTACAGCGGAAGTGCTTTGAATGCACTGGGAAATGCCTGTGATCAGGTGATTGTGTATGGAAAAGTGAATTCCGGTGCAGTTGCTGAAAATAATGATGTAGAAATATATGGATACAGAGATTCCAACAATAATGTGGTCGCAAAGATGATCAAGAATAAAGCGAGTGGAACGACGATCCGCCCGGACCGTACGATTCCGGCCGCTGTAGCGTGGGTCATCACTCTTATTGTTTTCGGTCTGTTATTCTGCATTTCTACTGCATTTGGCACAGGTGGAATTGTATGGGCCGTTATTATCGTATTATGTCTGACCGGTCTTCCGTTCATCCTTAAGATTCTGGCTGTTCTGTTTGGCATTTTCTTTACAAGGAAAAAATAACGTAAGACGAGGCATGGTATTATGAACGTACAGTATGGTTATACTTCTTCGGAAAAAAATATTGCAGTATGCAGAAAAGAACTGGATATGATTCCCAATGGTAATTTTCGTTCAGACGGATATGAAGAATGCCGGAACATGCAGTTTCTGAAGATCTGCGGAATTACAAGATTCTGGACCTGTGAAGAGAATCTGAATACAGGACTGATGGTGGGAGATATACTGAACAGCTGTGTCAGACACGGAGTTCCATTTGCATATGCTGTCATAGGAGACGGAGAAGGGATTAACATCTATATCGGTACGATGAAGGTGCTGCTGGACAGCCTGAAATCTTCCTACGAATCGGAATACCCGGGAATTGATATGGAATATGTCAGAGATAATCCGCTTCGGAGCTGTCCGAGAGAATACGGAGGACTATTTACGGGAATTCCGACGGATAAGGCGAATGCAGAGAAAAAGAGCTTTCAGATAGAGAATATCTGCCGGGGAATGCTTGGCAGGAAGTTCTCTTATATCATACTGGCTTCCGGAATCAGTAATATCGCTGTGACTTTTGGGCATGAGAGGATTCTCGAAGAGATGGAACAGGTCTTTTCGTTGATCAATCAGACGGTTTCCGGAGGAGCACAGGGCAATCTGACGGCACAGAAGCAGGACTTTCACAGTAAAAATTATTTTGAGAATCTTGAGATCCTGGAAGGATATCTGAAGGATGGTATCTCAAGAGGAATGTGGAGAATGAATGGTTATTATGCGTCGGATAATCAGCTGGATGCGATACGGCTCGGAAATATCATTAAGGCAAGCTTTTCCGGGGAAGAGTCCAGACCGGAACCATTTCGCGTGATAGAATACAATTCGATCAGAGACGTGATATCCAATACCTATATGATGGCGGATCTGATCGAGAATCAGGACCTTCATCCGCTGGGAAGATGGCACAGAGACGGATTCCAGCAGGATATCACACTTTATATCTATAAATTCCAGACGCTGCTGAACAGTGATCAGCTTGCAACCTTATGTCAGCTGCCGACAAAAGAATTTCCGGGATATTACATAGATGAATACGTGGAATTTGATGTGGCAGACAGGACAAAAGGGAGCATGCAGTGCCCGGTTGAGATCGGAGATATCAGCATGGCCGGACGTAACAGCAGTCTGTCTGTAGAGAATAAATATTGTATCGAGAAAAATGATTTTACAAGGCATGCCCTGATCATTGGAATCACCGGAGGAGGAAAGACCAATACCTCCAAGTCGATTCTGAATACACTGTGGAATGCCGGGGAACGGCAAAACAGGGTTCCTTTTATGGTAATTGAATCTGCAAAACGGGAGTACTGGGAACTTCGCAATCTGAAAGGATTTGAGGATCTGCTGGTATTCACACTGGGAGCCGAAGCGACAGATACGTCTGTCAGATATCGCATTAACCCATTTGAGACGAATCCGGGGATCTCACTGCAGACACATATAGATTATCTGTTGTCGACATTTAAAGCGGCGTTTGATCTGTATCCGCCGATGCCGTATGTGCTGGAAAAGGCGGTGTACGAGATCTACAGCGACCGGGGTTGGGATATCGTAGAAAACCGGAACCTGTATGGACTTACCGAGTATCCGACACTTACGGATCTCTATAATAAGATCGCCGTAGTGGTAGACAATATGGGGTATTATCAGGAAGTACAGTCTAATGTAAAGGCAGCACTTCAGGCCCGGGTATATTCGCTGATGATCGGCGGCAAGGGTGCCATGATGAATACACACAAGTCGGTTCCGATCCGGGAACTGTTGTCAAGACCGGTCGTCATGGAACTGGAGGATCTGGGAGATGACGAGACAAAATCCTTTGTAATCGGCATCCTGCTGGTGCAGCTGTATGAATACCGCAAATCGCTTATGACGAAGGGCAGTAAAGATCTGTCACATATTCTGATGATAGAAGAAGCACATCGTCTTCTGAAAAATGTATCGGAAGGCGGTGAAGGAGGCAATACCAGGGCGAAGTCGGTGGAGTTTTTCTGTAATCTGCTTGCAGAGATCCGAACCTTTGGACAGGGAATCATTATCGCGGATCAGATTCCGACAAAGATCGCACCGGATACGATAAAAAATACGAATCTGAAGATCGTGCACCGTACAGTCGCTCTTGAGGACAGAGAGGCCATGGGACGGGCGATGAACATGAATCCGGAACAGATTGAGTATCTGAGCTCCCTGCGAAGAGGATATGCAGCAGTATATGCGGAAGGAGACAATAAGCCCAAATGCGTAAAGCTGCCGCTGGTGCAGTCGTTTTACGAGAAGAATCGTCAGGAGGTAATCCGGGAAGTGCAAAGGCGTGTACAGGATATTGCCAGTGGATATGATGTGGTTACGGAACATCATATGGGCTGTACGTTCTGTGAACACCGATGCAGGTATTATGACAGGATCAAAACCTATATTGACAGCAGGGTAGATACAGAAAAAGTATTGGAAAAGTGGGCGGCCAGAAGCTATCATCCGGCTGTTCTGAACATGTTTTTAAATGCAGGTCTGATGCAGGGACTGAATCGGGAAAATGATTTTGTCAGCAGATGCTGTATCGGATATATTCTGCAGAAGAAAAGAGATCTTAATGATGGGCAGCGGCAGAAAATCCTGGCTGACTATTTAAGATATATACACACTATGAGGAGGGATTAAGTATGGCAGAAGTTACATCAATTCGACCGGCCGACCTGAGGGCAATTGAGAATAATCTGGGAGCGATCCACAGAGATCTTCAGACTCTGGATTCGGAGATCGGAGGAGTAAGAAATGACGTGAAAGTCGTGTATGATGAGATCGGCAGTCTTGCTGCTGAATTCCACGACTTTGTAAATGTACAGGTTCGGGCGAACAGACTGGGACAGGCAGAAACCCGTCTGGTAAAGATTCGTCAGGAACTGGAGAATAAATTTGGTCTTTATGATATCGTCAGAAGAACAACGACAGGTATCCTTCAGGCTGATGACCTTGGAATTGTAAAGAAAGATACGATCAGCAGTGCTACTGAGGAAATCATGATCTCCACACCGGGATACTGGCTTGCACCTTGTCTGGTTGCACTTGCCGCATGGATCAATGACCAGCCGGAACTGGCAGAAAAGGCATTGAAAGAAGGGATTAAACGTAATGATGAAAAGACGTCTCTGTTTTTTGCCCTGATCTGCAGAAGAGCGGATCGGAAACAGGCATGCCTGAAGTGGACACAGCGTTATCTGGAAAATCAGGATGAAGAAGATCTTGACAGAAAAGCAATCATTGTCCTGGATGCATATGCCGGCGGACTTCTGGGAGCAGATTCTGAGGGTGTGATCTCCAGACAGATCGGAGACTGGATGGAACATCTTTCCGAAAAACCGGGCTTTTTTGAAAATCAGACAGCACAGTGGTCAGACGCTATTAATGCCAAGCGTGAGCCAATCGATACCAATTCTTATGTATACCTGAAGAAGTACAGTAAGACATGGCCGGTATTGGAGGATATTCTGGAAGGAGCCAATCTTCATGCCAAGATGCTGGATTACTTTACCAATATCTTTACACAGGAAGCATCTACGGATTCCATTAAAGAGCAGCTGGATGAGATCCTGAACAGTCTGGTGACGGATTTTGATGACGAAGAATTGCCGCTGCGAAAAGAAGAAAAATTCGAACAGTTTGTAGTTGATTTTGGCGGAGATGAAAACAGAGCAAAACAGAATATGGCAATAGAACAGACCGCATTTGAAACGCATAAAGACTTTACCCAGTTGCTGACTGATGCGGCAATGAAGCCGGAGAGCTCTCATTCCAGCGTTTCTACGCAGAAATTTGCACTTGCGCTGTCAAAGGAATGGGTAAGTAATGCCTATAATGATGTCATTGCTCAGAATCGCATGAAGATTCCGAATGAGATCGAGATCAATATTGATACATTTAATGATAAGACAACAGACGGACAGAATGAAGCAGAGCTGATCTACAAGTTTAATACCCTTGTAGACAATGAAAAAGCAAATGCACTTGCACAGTGTGTGATGTCTGCATTTGATACATACAGCCTGTACGCAGGAGCAGCCGTTGCCGCAATTGGTGTGTTCATGTTTATTGCCGGAAGCGTATTTCTGGGACTGATCGCGTTGATTGCAGGAGCAGGGCTGGTACTGAATCATTTCTCCAAGAAAAAGAAGGTTGAAGCAAATCGTCAGAGTATTGAGGCACAGTATGAACAGAAACGTACGAATGGTTCACAGCTGATACGGGCGACGCTCGCAGAAGTGGTTGATTTCAGAGCCGAGTTTGCTGCAAAGGATGCAGAAAGCCAGAAGGTAGTTGATTTCCTGGAGCAGATATCTCCGGATCAGTATGTACGTAAACTTGCTGAGACTAACAGAAGAATCAAGATGTAGGGGGGAAGACGATGAATGCAAGATCAAAAGCGGATTTTATAAATTCAGTTGCGGGAGGAATGATACCATGCCCGAACTGTCAGAAATTGAATGAACCGGATTCCAAGTTCTGTGAAGCTTGCGGTACACGTCTGGTGAAACCGGAAGAGCCAAAGCCGGAAGCAACACCTGCATTTGAGCCGGTGAAGAAGGAAGAACCGGTACCAGCATTTGAGCCGGTGAAGAAGGTGGAACCGGCACCTGCATTTGAGCCGGTGAAGAAGGTGGAACCGGCACCTGCATTTGAGCCGGTGAAAAAGGTGGAACCGGCACCTGCATTTGAGCCGGTGAAGAAGGAAGAACCGGCACCAGCATTTGAACCGGTGAAGAAAGTAGAACCGGCACCAGCATTTGAGCCGGTGAAAAAGACAGAAATAAAACAGGAAGTGGTATATCATGAACCGGAGAGCGTATTTGCAAAAGGCCTTCCGGATTGGGATATGGTACCTCCACAGGTTATGGTCAGGAGGAAGAAGAGAT
>JAEDLC010000011.1 GCA_016295505.1 Dorea sp. | reverse complement strand
CCTGCTACTTTATATAAGTTAGGAATCATCAACAATAATCCCTGAGATGCTGTAAAGGTTGTTGTCAGAGCACCTGCTGCCAGGGAACCGTGTACTGCACCTGCTGCACCTGCTTCTGACTGCATCTCTGTTACCTGGACAGTTTGTCCAAATATGTTCTTTCTGCCTTCGGTAGCCCACTCATCTACATGTTCCGGCATAACGGATGATGGGGTGATAGGGTAAATAGCTGCAACTTCAGTATAAGCATATGATGCATGAGCTGCTGCCTGATTACCATCCATGGTCTTCATTTTTCTTGCCATTTTTGTTGTTCCTCCTTAATAATAATACAAATCATATATTTTGACGTGTATAATTATTATAGTCCCTGCATTTCCAAAAGTCTAGCCATTCTTGTCGTTATTTTGTTCCTTTTTCGGTACATCCATCCTTTTATCTGTCGCTCTTTTTCTGATTTCCAGCCTTTCTTTATCCGACATTTTTGTCTGCTTTATTCATCCTCAGATAGTTATTCTATCCCGAAATCATTCCGCATTCTGAATATTTATCACTTTGCACCCTGAATATTCAGAATACCTTGACAATTTTCTAACTATCTGTTGTCATATAAAAAGTTGAATTAAGCGAGGATGCTCTCACAAAGCTTGTGAGCGCATCCTTTTTTAATTCTCTATATCCAAAAACAGAGAATGGAGTGATGTTATGAGTAGTAACGCGAAAAAGGCTTCAGCCAATTTTGGTTCACGATTTGGCTACATTATGGTGGCAGCAGGTGCCGCCATCGGACTAGGAAACATATGAAAATTCCCTTACCTCGCTTACGGCGGAGGCGGCGGTGCCTTCATCGTTGTATACGGAGTTGTAAATCCAAAATTCAAATTTATTGGATTTGTAAATGTGCTTTGTACTTTCATGATTGATATGTACTATATCATTGTCAGCGGTTATGTTTTGAAATACGCTATAACGTATCTCCTTGGAGGACATTTTGGTTCTGATAAGGCCGCTTACTATATGAACTTTATTTTTGATCCGATCGAACCTCTGATCTATGCCGGAACATTGATGATCATCATTGTTCTGCTGTTGTCAAAGGGTATTACTGAACTTGTCGAGAAAGTAACAAAGATAATCATGCCTTTACTGTTTGTCCTTCTCCTCATCTGCGGATTCTGGGCTTTATTTGCATTTGACGGAGCAATTGATGGATTAAAGTTCTATCTGATTCCTGATTTTTCCAAATTCACCTGGAAAACATTTGCTGACGCATGTATGCAGGTAATGTTCTCTGTCGGTATCGGATGGGCAATCTTTGTTACATTAGGTGCAAGTGTAAAAGACAGCGCAAATATTCGGAAAGATTCTATGATGGTTACAGTCTGTGATACGGCTGTTGCACTGACTGCAGGTTTTGTAGTCATCCCTACAGTTGTCGGATCCGGCTCCGAGATGGCAGCAGGTCCTTCCCTGATCTTCCTTGCCATGACAGAGATCTTTTCAAAACTACCTGGCGGTAACATACTTGGTCTTTTCTTCTTTACAGCAATCATATTTGCCGTTCTTTCTACTTTCTTTACAATTCTGGAAATTCCGGTGAAATGTGTAGAAGAAAAGTTCCACATTAATCACCGCAAGGCAACCTGGATCACTGCCGGTCTGATCTTCATAGGCGGAATTTTCTGTTCACTGAGTCAGGGCATGGGACTTTTGAGCGGACTCAAACTCCCATGGTGGTCCTATGGCACAGGTATCTCCTATTACAATATTTATGACTGGGTTGATTGTTTCTCCGGTTATGTGCTGCTTCCATTAGGATGCCTGCTGACTGCGTTCTATTGCTATAAAGTGTGGGGATTCAAAGGATATGAAAAAGAACTGACAAAAGATGGACGTGACGGAAAATTAAGCATGTATGACAAGATAGTCATGACAGTTGCTGTTCCGATTCTCACACTTATCGTTATTCTGAACTGCTTCGGATTCATCAAATAAAACAGATCATTTTTTATTACAAAAGGAACTTTTCCTGAATACAGATTTATATATCTATATTCGAGAAAAGTTCCTTTTTATTTAAAAACACATCATATCTACCCAAGATATACTACTTCTTCTGATGGCTTTTCTGCCGGTTCCATATCAATCAGATATAATACCGGCTGCTTGCTTCCGAATGCAGCAAGAGATTCATATTCAAATCTCGCTCTGACACGAACCCATGCTCGCTTCGAAATCTGTATCTTTTTTCCCGCTTTACATGGATACCCATAATATCGGACATCTGCCGCACAGCAGGTCATGATCTGACGAACAGGAACAAACATATCATCCTTCATTCCACGTGGGCGAAATGTCTGTGCTTTAAACTCGATCTCTTTATGAAGATATAATTCCGGATGATCATATGCATCTACATACCAGATTCCAAAATCCATATCCTCAATTACAATTTTATCTCCTTTGACGTCATATGGCAGATCTTCCTCCGAAGGTTCAATAATCTTGCCGTCAATGCCCTCAAATATTAACTGGGCCATTGGATTCTGAACCTTAAGTGCACGTCGGAATCCGGAACGATCCACTCCTTCCGCACATCTGTTAACAACAATCAGTTCTGATTCTGCGAGCTGTTCCATCAGCATATTTCTCATATTGGTCAGATACATATCCAAAGTTGTTCCATCTACCGTTGAATATACACCCTGAAGCTCAAAATTCCGGGGATATTTGATCGTCAGCAGATCTTCCAGCTTCCACATTCCGTTATATTCAATTACAATCTGAGCCGGATGATAATTCTTCTCACAATTTTTTAAAAACACTGTGTTCAGCTGGCTAATATCGTCTATTTTCAGTAATACCATTTCTTTTTCATCCAGATATTCCTGTGTATATTCTTCTTCCCCTTCCTCACACATTAATAAAAGAGTAAGTCCCGGTTCGATCCATTCCTGCTCCATCAATGTTTCTTTTATCATCGTGGTTTTTCCACTGTCTAAAAATCCGGTTACCACAAATACAGGCGTTACCATAATATCACCCTCTTTACTTTCCTACTGAATATGGAACAATTTCAAAAGATCTTCTTCTTTCAGATCTGTTCCGATCACACACACTCTTCCTGTATAGTCTGCCTGTCCTTCTCTTACCTCATATTCCTGAGGCACAAGATCAAACTGTTTCCAGACTCCGTCTGTCATCTGAATAATACCCTTTGATCGAAGTATCGTTCCGTATGCATCCGTCTCTGCCAGCACTTTCAACAGAAAATCCAGCTCTTCTTCTGTATACTTATGCGCCGTTTCCTTTCCCCAGCTTGTAAACACTTCATCTGCATGGTGGTGATGATGCTCATGACCGCAGCATTCTTCATGGTCATGATCGTGATCATGGTGGTGATGCTCATGGCCGCAGCATTCTTCATGGTCATGATCGTGGTCATGGTGGTGATGATGTTCATGGCCGCAGCATTCTTCATGGTCATGATCGTGATCATGGTGGTGATGATGTTCATGATCATCAGACTCCTCCAGCAAATTCTCGAGATCAGCCCCTTTGTTCAGCGCATGCAAAATTGCATCTTTTCCCAGTTCTTCCCATGGTGTTGAGATAATGGTCGCTTCTGCATTTTTTTCCCGAAGCATATGAACACACTCTTCAATCTTTTCATCGCTCATCATCTGTGTACGACTGATTACAACTGTTGATGCATGCTCAACCTGATTTTCAAAAAATTCGCCAAAATTTTTCATATAAAGCTTTGCTTTTTTACCATCAACCACGGTAATTCTTCCATCAATCTCAATGTCCGCATCTTTCTTTACATTTTCAATCGCTTTTGCAACGTCTGACAGCTTACCTACACCAGACGGTTCAATAATCACTCGATCCGGCCGGTATTCTTCCAGAACTTTCTGAAGTGCAACACTGAAATCTCCAACCAGCGTACAACAGATACATCCTGAATTCATCTCTGTAATTTCAATGCCTGCATCCTTCAGAAAACCTCCATCTATGCCGATCTCTCCAAATTCATTCTCAATCAGCACCAGTTTTTCTCCCGAAAATACATCCTGAATCAGCTTTTTTATGAATGTCGTTTTCCCTGCGCCTAAAAATCCGGATATAATATCCACTTTCGTCATATTCATTGCCTCTTTTCTATACTATATCTTCAATAATCCCATCGTCACATATCTTATCACAATCTTCTTTTCCTTTCCAGTCCTATCCTTTTTCTCCGTAACAAAGAATACAAAACAGATTGTGAATTCTCCTGCCACATAAAAACAGTATTGTCGGATATATCCGACAATACTGTCTGTAATCCAAAGATATGGTATTCCTGTTACAGCAGTCCGCCAATAGACAGGAATAATGGTGCAAATACGAGTGACACAATTGTCATCAGCTTGATCAGAATATTAATAGATGGACCTGATGTATCCTTAAACGGATCTCCAACTGTATCTCCAACTACAGCTGCTTTGTGTGCTTCGCTTCCTTTTCCACCATGGTTTCCATCTTCGATATATTTCTTCGCATTGTCCCATGCACCACCTGCATTAGACATGAAGATAGCCATCATAACACCTGTAACAAGTGCTCCTGCCAGAAGTCCTCCAAGAGAAGCAGGTCCTAACAGAATTCCAACAGCTAACGGAGCAACTACTGCCATAATACCCGGTACCAGCATCTCCTTCAGTGCTGCTGTTGTAGAAATGGCAACGCATGATTTATAATCCGGCTTCTCCGTTCCCTGCATGATTCCCGGCATTGTTCTGAACTGACGTCTTACTTCCTCAATCATCTGATATGCTGCTTTTGATACAGATGACATCGTCATGGCAGAGAACAGGAACGGAAGCATACCACCGATCAGAAGTCCGATGATAACACGGCTGTCAAGAATATCAATTGTCTCAAGCTTAACAGCTTCTGCATAAGACACAAACAATGCAAGAGCCGTCAATGCCGCTGATCCAATTGCAAAACCTTTACCCATGGCAGCTGTTGTATTTCCAACCGCATCCAGTTTATCTGTGATCTGACGAACTTCATGCTCCAGCCCGGACATTTCAGCAATACCACCTGCATTATCAGCAATCGGTCCGTATGCATCTACTGCAACCGTAATTGCAGTCGTAGACAGCATTCCAACTGCCGCAAGAGCGATTCCGTAAAGTCCGCATGACTGATATGCAATAAAGATACCTACACAGATTAACAGAATTGGGATAGCTGTAGACTTCATTCCAACGGCAAGACCACTGATAATCGTTGTAGCAGATCCGGTCTCAGACTGCTCGGCGATTTCTTTTACAGACTTATAATCACCGGATGTATATACCTCTGTGATAATACCGATCAGAAGACCAACAACCAGTCCTGCAACAATCGCGATTGCTGCTCTGAAATCCCCAAAGAAATATCTGCTTAACACAACAGAAATAATCAGCACCAGAGCACTCGCTACGTAAGATCCCATCTTCAATGCTTTATGTGGGTTGGACTTCTCGTCACCCTTTACAAAGAAAGTTCCCAGAATAGACGCAACCAGACCCAGTCCGGCGATAAGCAACGGGAATACAGCTCCTTCCTCCTGGAAATATACAATTCCCAAAGTCAAAGCCGAAATCAAAGCTCCCACATAAGATTCAAACAGATCGGCACCCATTCCTGCAACATCACCTACGTTATCACCTACATTGTCAGCAATAACCGCCGGGTTACGCGGATCATCCTCAGGGATACCAGCTTCAACCTTACCTACCAGATCCGCTCCTACGTCTGCAGCTTTCGTATAGATACCACCGCCAACACGGGCAAACAATGCAATAGAAGATGCTCCAAGACTGAATCCGGTAATGATATCTACATTTCTCGTAATGAGGTAGATAACGCTCACACCAAAGACACCAAATCCAGCCACGCACATACCCATAACTGCTCCACCGGAAAATGCAATGGAAAGAGCTTTATTCATTCCCTTTTCTTTCGCTGCATTTGCTGTTCTGACATTTGCCTTCGTAGCAACCTTCATTCCGCAGAAGCCTGCCAGTGTAGAAAACAATGCTCCAACAACAAAGCAAATTGCTGTAATCCAGTTTCCGATACCGACACCAATGAGCACAAAGAGTACCGCAACGAATATGATAAGAATTTTATATTCTGCTGTCAGGAACGCCTGTGCTCCATCACTGATTGCAGATGCAATCTCCTTCATTCTGTCTGTTCCTGGTTCCTGCTTATTTACCCTTGCTGCAAGGTATGCTGCAAACAAAAGGCCCAAAATACCCAGGAACGGAACAATTTTCAAAAACATTTCCATAATTCAATCCTCCCTGTGAATTAATGTATTTTATATATTAACATAAAAATTGGCTTTGTATAGAGCTTTTTTGAAGTTTTTTTGTTTTTTCTTTTTTGATATGAAGAATTTTTTGCAATTATCACAAAAATGAAGATGTCATTTTGCCAATTATTTTTCTATTCTTCATACTGGATTTTCACAAGGACAAGCCCCTCCGGAGGTGCCGTAACTCCCTCCGAAGTATGTTTTTTTGCTTCCATAATGTCTCTTATCTTCTCCGGAGTGTAAAATTTTCTTCCCACACGGATCAAAGTTCCCGCTATAATTCTGACCATATTATATAAAAAACCATTTCCGGTCACGCGAATTGTAATCTCCGGCCCTGCCTTCCAGATCTCAATATCATATATCGTGCGGACAGTATCTACCGCATTCGTCCTTACATTGCAGAAACTGGAAAAATCATGTTCCCCCACGAGATAAGATGCCCCCTGCTTCATCAGTTCGATATCCAGAGGAAACGATACATACGCGCTGTATCTGCTTTTCAGAGGATTCGGTACCTTTTCATTATAAATATGATATTCATAAGTTTTTATAATATGATCCTGATGTCTGGGATGCCAGAGGGATGAAACCTCATCAGAAGAAACCACCACAATATCCCCCGGAAGTCTCTGATTCAGCGCATAGGCGAACCTTTCCGGCGGAATGGATGATTCCGTATCAAATACCGCCACATTCCCAAGTGCATGTACCCCTGAATCCGTACGACTCGCACCTGTAACATGAATAATTTCCCCCGTCAATTCAGTAATCGAATTATTCAATTTTTCTTCAATTGTGACTCCATTCGGCTGCACCTGCCAGCCACAATAATTCGTTCCGTCATAGGCAACAACTAACCTGATTCTTTTCATATCACAACATTCCTATATGGAGAGGTACATATCTTCCAATCAATACAACAGCGACCACATATACGATCACAATAAGATATGCCACATAATCACACTTCTCATAACGAAGAGGTTTCATCTTTGTCCTGCCTTCTCCACCACGGTAACATCTCGCTTCCATTGCCATAGCAAGGTCATTGGCTCTTCGAAACGCCGATACAAACAGCGGCACCAGAATCGGGATCATACTTTTCGCCTTCTGAATCATATTCCCGCTTTCCAGATCTGCTCCACGTGCAATCTGAGCCTTCATAATCTTATCTGTCTCTTCCAGCAGAATCGGAATAAACCTGAGTGCGATTGACATTACCATAGCAATCTCATGCACCGGGACATGAACCTTATTCAATGGATACAAAAGTGCTTCAATGCCATCTGTCAACTCGTTTGGCGTCGTTGTAAATGTCATAAGCGAAGACCCTATAATCAGATAAATCAGGCGTATCGCCATATAGACAGCTGTGCGAAGACCGCCTTCTGTAATCGTAAATATCCACGCATGAAACAGTACATCCCCGCTTCTGGTAAGAAACAGATTAAAAATAACCGTAATCATCAGCAGCATAATGATCGGCCTCAAACCTTTTACAATATAGCTCAGCGGAACCTTTGACAGATATATGACAATTGCCAGAAATAACGTCGTAATCAGATAGCCGGAAATGCTGCTGAACAGAAACAAAGACACCAGATACAACAGCGTTCCCATCAGTTTGACTCTTGGATCCAATCTGTGTAGTATACTTTTTGCCGGATAATATTGTCCAATCGTTATATCTCTAATCATTCTTCTTCTCCAATACCCGAAGGATCTCTCCTGCGGCTTCTTCTACTGTAGTCACATTGACTTCCACCGGGAATCCCTTCTCCTTAAGCGCATGCATGATATAGGTGACCTGCGGTGCCGCAAGCCCGACTTGCTCCAGTTCCTGATAATGTGCAAATACATTCTTCGGCCTGTCATTATACATGACACTTCCTTTATTCATTACAATAATACGATCCGCATATCGTGCAATATCTTCCATACTGTGCGATACAAGAATGACCGTCATATCACTCTCTTTATGCAGATAAGCAATCTGTTCCAGAATATCGTCTCTTCCCTTCGGATCAAGTCCTGCCGTTGGTTCATCCAGAACCAGAACTTTCGGCCGCATCGCCAGGACACCGGCAATTGCCACCCTTCTCTTCTGACCTCCCGACAGTTCAAAAGGAGAAGATTTGTAATACTTCTCTTTCAGTCCTACCAGCTTAAGTGCCTCCAGCGCCCGCTTTTCACATTCCTGCTTACTCAGGCCCTGATTTTTCGGCCCGAAGCATACGTCTGACATTACATCTACCTCAAACAGCTGATGCTCAGGATACTGAAAGACCAGTCCCACCTGATTGCGCAGCTCTTTCATATTATATCCATCTGCATAGATATTTTCATCATTATAATACAAGGCCCCACTTGTTGCTTTCATCAGCCCGTTCAAATGTTGTATCAATGTTGATTTTCCCGACCCTGTATGACCAATGATTCCAACAAACTCTCCATGAGGTATTTCCAGGCAGATATCCTTTAAAGCATGTTTTTCATATGCGGTTCCCGCACTGTATACATAATTCAGATGTTCTATTCTAATTGACATAATATATCCACCAACTCTTCTTTTCTTAATATACCAGCCGGTATATTAAGCCCTTTCTTTCTAAGTTCATCGGCCAGGATCGTCACCTGCGGCACATCCAGTCTGAGACTTTTCAATTCCTCAACTCTGGAGAACACCTCTTTTGGTGTTCCTTCCATAACAATTCGTCCGTGATCCATAACAAATATCCTGTCCGCATCCACAACTTCTTCCATATAATGTGTAATAAGGATCACTGTAACATGTTTCTGTTTTCTCAGCTTCTGAACTGTCTTCAGAACCTCTTTTCGTCCTACCGGATCCAGCATGGCTGTCGGTTCATCCAGCACAATACACTTTGGCTCCATCGCTACAACACCTGCGATCGCTACACGCTGCTTCTGACCTCCGGACAGTTTATTCGGAGAATGATGCCGATACTCAATCATCCCTACTGCTTTCAGACTTTCTTCCACACGCTGCCAGATCTCATCTGTAGGCACTCCAAGATTCTCCGGACCAAAACCGACATCTTCTTCTACGACAGTGCCGATAATCTGATTATCCGGATTCTGGAATACCATTCCGGCAGTCTGTCTTACGTTCCATATTTCTCCCGGATCACTGGTGTTCTTTCCATCCACCCACATACTCCCCTCCGTAGGAACGAGAATCGCATTGATGTGTTTCGCAAATGTAGACTTCCCGGATCCATTATGTCCGAGAATAGCAATGAACTGCCCTTCTTTTACATCAAGATCTACCCCGTCAACTGCTCTGGATGTTCCGATCACATTGCCGTCCTCATCCCGTTTTTCATATTCATATATCAGTTTTTCTGTCTGAACCATATCCATCGGCTCACACCTCCACTGTCTGCTTTCCTGCTATTTGAAATGTGCTGCCCCATAAGGCGCAGCACATCATTGCCAGAATTACTCTGATTCATAAGTTTTATAATGATTCTGTTATGCTCTCTCCGGCTCCGGATAATCAATTCCCATCGTATCTACTGTCACCTTTTTCATCTTCTGCTCTGTAAGCGGTCGGTCACTGTAATCTGTATCCGTTTCTGCAATCTTATTCACTACATCCATACCTTCCACAACTTTACCAAATGCAGCGTATGCACCATCCAGATGAGGAGCATTCTTATGCATAATAAAAAACTGGGATCCGGCAGAATCCGGATGCATTGCACGTGCCATAGAGAGAACTCCTTCTGTATGTGCAAGTGCATTTGCAAAACCATTCTGCAGGAACTCACCCTTAATATTATATCCAGGACCACCCATACCGGTTCCGTCCGGGCATCCGCCCTGAATCATGAATCCTCTTATCACACGGTGAAAGATCAATCCGTCATAATACCCTTTTTTTACAAGAGAGATAAAATTATTCACTGTGTTCGGTGCAATCTCCGGGTAAAGCTCTGCTTTTATCACGTCTCCATTTTCCATTTCAATTGTTATAATTGGGTTTTCCATTCTATGTTTCCTCTTTTCTTTCATAATTTCATTGTACACTTTCTTAATTGTAACGGATATTTTCCCATCCGTAAAGACTATTTCTTTCTCATATTTTCAATTCTGTTTTCTCCAGACCTGAATACAGAATCATTCCTCCCTTTTCTTCATATCCCGTATCCCATAATTCTTTCAGGGAAAATTCAGTAGCTTCACCATACGTGGCAACCGTAATCTGCATATCATTTTTCAGTTCTTCATATCCGACTACTAAAAACCAGTGCCAGATAAAATCCTGAAATTTCTGTGTATCTTTGTGCTTCAGCATCAGATACGGTACTGGATAGCCGGAATCAATCTGGCTGCGAATCTTATCTCCCGCATCTTTACAAGTGTGATTTCCTGAAAATGCTTCCATTGTAATCTGCGTATTGACACCCTTTTGTTCATTCACATCCCGAATGTACCGGTTCAGACCATCGATATACCATTCCAGTTTTTTCACACCTCCGACACGCGGCCGGATATATGGCTTCATGATCTGACTGAACGCTTTATATTCTTCTTTTGTAAGATGTTCCTCATCAAAAGGATACCATTCCTTCATGCCTTTATACCTGGCAAAATAAATACAGCTGTCACAGGCAGTCGCTGCACCGCAGCCCCCGATATTCATAACTACATTGGTGAACCATTCCTGATTGCCGCCAAATGCTTCATCTATTGTAAAATAATCCAATTCTTTCTTCATATATCTTCACCAGTCTTTTTATTTTGAAGTGCTTCGTACGAAGGAGTACACACCATAACCTATGAGAGAGATTCTATCACACATTCCCGAAAAGAAGCAAGGGCAGATGCCTTTTTCATCAGCATCTGCCCTCAGATTCAACACTCTACATATTTTTGGAAATCTCTTCACATACTTTCATAGCTTCAATGATCGCACTTCTGAATCCCAGTTCTTCCAGTGTACGAACTGCTTCAATTGTCGTTCCCGCCGGTGAACATACCATATCTTTCAGTTCTCCCGGATGCTTTCCTGTATCCAGTACCATCTTTGCACTACCAAGCACTGCCTGTGCAGCAAACTGATAAGCCTGCGGTCTTGGCATTCCTCCTGATACTGCTGCATCAGCCATAGCTTCAATCATCATAAACACATATGCCGGTGAACTTCCACTTACAGATACAACTACATCCATCAGACGTTCCGGAATAATCTCTACACGGCTGAAACTTTCCAGCAGTGTCTTAACATATGTAATCTCGTCTTCTTTCATATATTCATTCGGGCATGCAGCTGTCATACCTTCACCTACCATAGCCGGTGTATTTGGCATGGTACGAACGATCTTTACAGCTTTTCCAAACTGTTCTCCCAGCCATGCAAGCGTCTTTCCAGGAGCAATTGTAATGATAATCTGATTCTCTCTGATATCATCTTTAATCTCTGCGATTACACTCGCATAGAACTGAGGCTTTACAGACAATACAATTACTTCTGCTTTTTCCACTACTTCTTTATTACTGTCTGTTACATTGATTCCAAACTGTTCTTTTACTCTTTCTCTTCCTGGTGCAAACAGATCTGCACCGATAATCTCCTCTGCCGGAATAACCTGATTCTTAATAATTCCACCCATGATGGCAGATGCCATGTTACCTGTACCAATAAATCCTAATTTCATATTTCCCCATCCTTTCAATGTGCATATTTGTATACAGTTATTTAATTTGTATACAACTTCCTTTAAGATGAATATACCATCATCCATCATAAAAGTCAACCTTTTATTCTTGATTTTTTCCCGAAAAAGCGTTATAATTTGTATACAATATATAAAAACGTATACTATCATTCCATTTATTGCGTTCGAAAATTTCGACACAGGATTCAAATAAAAGGGGTAATATTTATGGCTGAAAAAAACACATCTCTTGCCGATCAGGCTTACGAAAAAATCAAACAGAATATTCTGAATCTGACTTATCCCCCCGGGATGGTTCTGACAGAATCCATGCTGACACGAGAGCTTGGTATGAGTCGAAGTCCCGTACGCACTGCCATCCAGATGCTGCAGTCCGAAGGACTAATCGTCTCAGATTATTACAAATCCATGACTGTAAAAGAGATTACGGATACAGATATCAATGAGATCTATCAACTGCGTGAATTACTGGAAGGAGCCGCTTTCCGACTGATCTTTACTTCCGGTCGTTATGAGGAATACTCTTATCGAATCGAGGAAAAAGTCGTAAGAATGTGTGCCGCAGCCGGTGATCTGTATGACTGGGAAGTGGCGGATACTGCCATGCATATGGAGATTATCAGCATATTTGAAAACGAACGGATTAACCGCATCTATGAAAATAATCTGTCAGAATTAATCCGGATCGGCCAGTATTCCATTAAGAACGGTATGCATATTCCGGTAACCAATGAAAATCTGAAAAAAATGGTGACCTATATGCGCAAGGGGAATTATGAAAAAGCTTATGCCATTCTTCAGAAGGATCATTTTAGAATAGGACATGACACAGCGTTAATAAGGCATTAATACTTTCTCTCAAAAAGGGGCATTGCTCCACAGATGATTACTCATCTATGGAGCAACGTCCCCCTTTTATATAGTGTTCTCCACTTTAAAATGCTCCATCATCATCGGCATACACTCTCTGCTGTACTCGCCCAGAGAATATTCTCCTTTATTCAGACACCAGTCCGTCACCAGAGCACGTTCGCACATTGCATAATACTTTGTAATCTCACTGACCGAAACATCAGACCGGATCTGTCCTCTCTTCTGTCCTTCTTCCACAACTTTTGTGATCAGCTTGTAATAATTTCTGTTCTGGTCGAGCAGATGTCTGTTCCCCTGTGCCACTAACTGCGTGGAATAAAGCGATGTGATCAGATCAATACTGATTTTTTCCTCCATCATGGAATGCGCCTTATCATTTAGATAAAGCAGCTTTGAAAAACTGTTCATCTGTGGGTCCAGCTCCCGCTCCAGTTCTTCATAATAATCATCCAATATCATGGACAATGTATTCAAAAGCTCGTCCTTCGTACTGAAATAATAATAGAAAGAACCTTTTGAAGTTCCTGACAATTCGATGATATCATCAACCGTCGTTCCATTATATCCTTTTTCATAAAACAACTGCCATGCAGCTGATACAATTTTGCTTTTTACACTTCTCTTTTCCATGTTTTCCCCTCTCATGCCAATGTCATCGTACATAAAAACTACTTTCCTGTTCTACAGGAATATCTTCTGTATCAATCCAGTCAATCTGAATAAAATTACTGCGGTTCAGCCCTTTCATCAATTCATGTATCAGCATTTCCCTTCCCTGAATCTCCATAAGAACCGTACCGTCATATTCATTTTTTACCCATCCGGTCAAACGAAGAGATTGTGCCAGATATTTTGCCGTATACCGAAAGCCGACACCCTGTACTCTTCCATGAAATCTCATTCTTCTTCTCACTTCTGCCATCTTTCTCTCACTGCTTTCTGTATTTGAGAATCGTCACTTACACCATTGTAATCGCAAAAAGAGAAAAAAGCAATTTTTATTATACAAAAAATACACAGACTGCTACATTTTGTAACAGTCTGTGTATAAATGACATTTTACAGGAACCTACGATTAATTAAATGACTGTTCTGTTCTTTCAATGATCTCGTCCTGAAGAGCTTTGCTCAGATTGCGGAAATGATCACTGTATCCAGCCACACGCACGATCAGATCTTTGTAATCCTCCGGATGCTTCTGTGCCTGAATCAATGTTTCTCTGTCAATTACGTTGAACTGAATATGATGTCCATCCATATTGAAGTAAGTACGTACCAGGTTTGCCATCTGATCCAGACCTTCCTCACCTGCTACTACGCTTGGAGTAAACTTCTGATTCAGAAGTGTACCGCCTGTCTGAAGATGATCCATCTTTGCACAGGATTTTACAACTGCTGTCGGTCCGTTTACATCTGCACCCTTTTCCGGAGAGATACCCTCAGATACCGGCTTATGTGCCAAACGTCCATTTGGACTTGCCATCATAACATCACCGAAATATACATGACAGGTAGTTGGAAGCATATTGATTCGATACATACCTCCCAGCATATTCGGACGTCCTGTCACCTGACTTCTGTAATATTCAAATACATCTCTCATGATATCATCTGCATAGTCATCATCATTACCATATTTTGGTGTTTTGTTTCTGACCAGATTCAGAATTCTGTCATGTCCTTCAAAGTTATCATCCAGAGCCTGCATCAGTTCTTCCATTGTAAATGTCTTTTTATCATATACATTGTATTTTACTGCTGCCAGACAGTCTGTAATTGTTCCGATTCCTACGCCCTGAAGATATTTTGTATTATATCTTGCTCCGCCGCTGTTATAATCCTTTCCTTTGGAAATACAGTCATTGGTAATAATAGAAAGGAACGGTACAGGCATATACTCAGCAAAGATCTTTTCGATCACATTGCTTCCCTGGATCTTGATATCGATAAAGTATTTCATCTGCTTCTTGAACGCATCATACAGTTCTTCATATGTCTTGAAATCTGTTGCATAACCAAGCTTCAGACCAAGCTGCTGATCAGTCATCTTATCATAACCATTATTCAGCGTTAATTCAAAAATCTTTGGAATGTTGAAATATCCTGTCAGGATATATGCCTCATTACCAAATGCACCTGTCTCTACACATCCGCTCGTTCCGCCGCGTCTTGCATCTTCCAGTGACTTTCCTGCATTCATCAGCTCCTGAATGATCGCTTCTGTGTTATAGAATGCCGGCTGTCCCCATCCCTTACGAGACACTTCACATGCACGTTTCAGGAATTTCTGTGGTGTCTTTCTGCTGATCTGTACATTTGAACTTGGCTGAAGAAGTTTCATCTCATCCATACAGTCAAGGATCAGATAGCTGACATTATTGACACCATTTTCACCGTTTGGAGTAATTCCACCTGTATTCAGGTTTGCAAAATCTGTATATGTACTACTTTCTTTTAATGTAATTCCTACTTTCGGCGGTGCAGGCTGATTGTTGAATTTTACCCACAGGCATTCCAGAAGTTCCAGTGCCTTTTCATCATCCAGAATTCCGGCTTCCACATCTTTTTCATAGAATGGATTCAAATGCTGATCCAGACGTCCCGGGCTGTATGCATCCCATGGATTCAGCTCACTGGTTACTCCCAGATGTACGAACCAGTACATCTGAATTGCCTGCCAGTATGTCTCCGGCTTATGTGCAGGTACAACATCACAGTTAGCCGCAATCTGAAGAAGTTCTTCTTTTCTCTTTGGATCAGCTTCTTTTTCAGCTAATTCTCTTGCATATGCTGCGTAACGCTCTCCAAGAACCATGATCGCATCGCAGGCTTTTGCCATACCACGAAGCTGATTTCTCTTGTCAAATGCTTCCTTGTCATTGTAAAAATCCAAAGCATCCAGAGACTTCTGAATATCTTCTTTATAATCCAGGAATCCTTTTTCATAAATTTTGAAGGAACCAACAGTATGACCCGGTCCTCTCTGCTCCATAAACTCGGTAAAGATACCTGCTCCGTAACAAGCTTTCCATTCATCTGTCATATTTGCCAGAATCTTATGACGGGTAGAACGATGATCCCAATATGGAATAATTACCTTTTCCTGATAATCATAATCCTCTTCTTTTACTTTAAAATTAATCAGTTCACGATCATTCATAACATGCATGTCTTCAACAGTGTGACAGCAAAGTTCCGGGAATGTAGGAGATGCCTGCGGAGAATCTCCTTTCTCTCCAACGATCAGTTCACCTTCCCCAATGTAAAGCGTCTTGGTGGAAAAATAGTCATACAGAACCTGTGCACGAAGTTCCGGAATTGACATCTCTCCTTCATATTTTTTGTAAGTTTCCGTCTCACTCTTTGCACGTTCCAGGTCAATGTGCGGCTGTGTATTCACGCTCTTTTCACGCAATGCCTGAATACGTTCGTTCATTCCTCTTTTTTCCATGTCTTTAACCTCCTATTTTTATATTATGGAATCCAGCTGATTTAAAAAGTTCCACAAAATGATTCATCTCTTCTTTTGATGGTGCATGAAGTTCTGTTCCTTCATAAACTTTGCCGATCTTTACATATTTACCGGATCCGGTATTGTGATACGGCAAAAGATTTACCTGTGCAACCTGAATGTTTTTCTCTTTCAGATAGGCAATGATGTCGTTCATTGCTTTGTCCGTTCCGTTTACTTCCCGAATCGTAGGAATCCGGATATATATTCTGGCTCCGGCCGCACTGATCTTTTCCAGATTGGACAGGATCAGTTCATTTCCTGCTCCGATATACCTTTTATGTATCTCGTTATCCATCGTCTTGATATCATATAAAAACGTATTTACATACGGAAGCAGACGTTCAAAATTCTCATAAGGCGCCTGACCGCAGGTATCGATCGTTACTGTAATTCCATGATGAACCAGCTTTTTACACAACTCTTCCACATAATCCATATCGGCTGTCATAACTTCCCCGCCGGATAATGTAACACCACCGCCGGATTCCTCATAGAACATTTCATCTTTACGCAGCTCTTTCACCAGTTCATCCACGGTATATTCTTTTCCAATTATTTCCCGAAGATTCAGATTACAATAATCTGTACAGGTTCCGCATGCATCACACAATTTCAGATCAGTAACCACTTTTCCATTCTCTTCATGGATTGCTTTCTGCGGACAGGCCTTCTCACAGCTCAGACAGCCAACACACCTTTCCCTGTCATAGGACGGTTGCTTTTTATAATTTTGAGTCTCCGGATTATGGCACCATACACATTTTAACAGGCATCCCTTAAAAAATACTGTAGTTCTGATTCCATCTCCATCATGGATCGAGTACTTCTGTATACTAGTGATCAGACTCATATTTTCACCTCTCAAATTTGTTTTAGACTAACGTTCGTACTATAGTCTAAAAATACCAAAATCACGCACAGTTGTCAAGTATTTAACAACCATCATTTCCACTCCGATACATTTTCTCTGTTTTTACTAAAAATCCGTGTACATTTCCGGCAAATCAAACAATGAAATCTGATTATCTCTGCTGGATTCCAGATCCTGATCTGTAATCACCTCATCACCTCTCAGATGTCCACTCAGAATCGGAGATTCCGGATCATGCTGATCGAATTTCTTTTTTGCACTCTCAAGGCTTCCGGTCGCATAACAATACCTGCATCCGTGTGTACAGGTATCATACATTCCGATATCAATGCTTTCTGCGCATCCGCATTCTCTGCGTTGTCCGGAATCCTTCTTAAGATCCAACTTATATCCAATCAGACTGCGGATTCTGTCCTTGTCAATACAGGCACCGTGACAGATACCGTACCTGCTCAAATCGATTTTTTCTGCACATGTATATAACGGAAGGTGATGTTTTTTTGCAATCTTTGACAACCCTTTTGCAAGTTCTTCCATGTCTTCTCTTTCCGGTTCCAGGAAACAACTTCCTTTATATGAATCATAAAAACTGAATATGCACCTTGTCGTCGCCTCATGAAGCCATTCACACATCATCTCAAACTTCTCAAGGTGATAGGAAATCGTATATTTTTCTGTCAGAAGAATGGGATCAAATCTCCAGTCCATTCTTTCTTTTCCCAGCATCTCACTGACAAGAAGAAACGTTGCCATAGATTCCGCCATGGAAGGAAGGTTTGTCTCCATCTCTTCTTCGTAATCTGTAATTGTCATCTGAAAATAGTACTGATATCCCATATCATCTATCTCTTTTAAAAACGGCAGCATCGGTTCCGGATTTTTTGTCCAGAATGCAATACAGTCCACCGTATCCGGCGACAGCACAATTCTTTTTACTTTTTTTCGATTGTACGGATTGGGCACCATAACCTCCCCGGCTCTGAGCCGGTTCACAAACCATTCCGGATAGATAGCCGGGATATCCGTTCTCCTGCTTGCACTTATAATCATATTCGCACTCCTGACTTATCCGAAGTTCTTACGTACCAGACGGCAATACTCTTCGTACGCCTCCACACCGGCAAAAGCCTCTTTCAAAGATTCCTGCATTCCTTTATAATACCATCCGATTATCTCTTTATTTTTCATACGAAAGCGATTCCACAGTTCTTCTCCAACCACCGGATAATCTCGATTAATATCTCTCATATTGGACAGTTTATCTGCCAGAGCGACCATCTGTACTTCCCTGGGAGCAGTTCGGATATGCGTAATTGTTGCGGACTTCCGTTCCATCCACGTCCTGGACTTATCCTCACTCTCCTGTACAACAATATCCGCTACCCGTTCTGAAAATTCCCTTGCCAGAAGTTCCTTCGTAATTCCTTCACAGTCTTCTATCGTATCGTGCAGTACTGCCGCACTGATGACCTCTTCATCTCTTGTCATTGTCGATACGATATCCCCGACTTCTATCGGATGTACGATATACGGCCGTTTGGTTCCTTTCCTTACCTGTCCCTCGTGTGCTTTTGTGGCAAATTCAATCGCTTTGTTGATCATGATGGTACCTCTCCTTATTCTTCTATCTCCTCACGCAACCTTGCTTTTTCTTTTTTATGGAACATATCATATATACATGGTACTACGATCAGCGTAAGCACTGTTCCATAGATCAACCCTCCGATCGTAACAACAGCCATCGGCTGCACCATATCTGCCCCCATTCCAAAGCCTGCAGACATAGTAGACAGACCAAGGATTGTTGTCAGAGCAGTCATGACAATCGGACGCAGTCTTGCTTTTCCCGCTTCTTCCAGTGCTTCTCTTCTCTCCAGCCCCTGTTCCTGAAGCTGATTTGTATAATCAATAAAAACAATCCCATTATTTACGATGATACCGGACAACATTACGAATCCGATCATCGCAATGACACTGACGGACATTCCGGACAGCCACAGTGCCAGAAGTCCTCCCGTAAACGCAAGTGGTACTGTAAACATAACAATGAACGGAGAACGCAGAGACTGAAACTGCGCAACCATAATCAGATACATGAACACAATTGCCAGACCAAGCATCTTAAAGAGTTCCGTCATCGCTTCATTAATGGTCGCATCCTCTCCCGTCATCTCTACCTCATATCCTTCCGGGACTTCGTATGCTTTTAATTCCTTTTTAACGCGATTGCTGACAATTCCAATATTATCACCATCCGCAATTTCTGCAGTCACAGACATATAGCGGCTCTGGTTCTTCCGACTGATCGCCTTCAGACCGGATGCATCTTCAAAAGATGCTATATCTGCAAGTTTTACTTCCTCCTTACTTCCATCCTGCTTTTCTACGGTAACAGTCATATTCCGAATATCTTCTCTGGACAATTTTTCATCTGCTTCATCCAAAACATACACATCATAATCATCCGTATCTGTCGACAGTACTGTCGCCACACGTGATGCCGCAAGCCTTCCGTACAGACTCTGATATACCTGAGCAACGGTGAGCCCTTGTGAAGCCGCTTTGTCTTTGTCGACAATCACCCGAAGTTCCTCTGTATTTTCTTCTGTTCCGTCAGATACATTTTTTGTCCCTTTGACATCTTCTACAAGACGTTTGACGTCTCCTGCTATTTTCTGGAGCTGATCCAGATCCTTTCCTCTGATCTGGATGTTGATTCCCGAGGCTCCCAGGGAACTCATGTCCATATTGGACATATTCACTGTCAGTTCACCACTGATATCTTTGGTTACTTTTTCAATCTCATTTTTCAATTCCTCATTCGACATGGACGGATTTTCTCTGGTCGTTGCATAGATCTCGATCTTATTACTCTCCGTCTGCGTCCCCATCATATCTGAGGAAGACACAAGTCCGCCAATATCTTCTATATCTTCTATCTTCCCAACTCTTTCCATCACCTGATCAGCCGCTTTTGCAGTATCTTCCAGACTGGTTCCTTTTTCTGTTTCGAGCGACATACTGATCTGTGTGCTTTCCATTGTCGGAATAAATTCTGTTCCATTTGAATATGCAAGAGCAATGCTGCCTGCAAATAAAGCGAGAGCTCCGATCAGAACCAGAATCTTTTTGTTTAATAATATGGTTAGAATACGTCCATATACATTCCGGATACGGGTAAACACCATGGATTCCTTTGCATTCGTTTTACGCAGCATTCCGGCTGACATCATCGGTACCACCGTCAGTGCCACCAGAAGACTTGCCAACAGCGAATATGCAATTGTAAGTCCCATATCCACAAACAGCTGCCTTGTAATCCCCTCCGTAAATACAATTGGAAGAAATACACAGATCGTCGTCAGTGTAGAGGCCAGAATTGCACCACTCACCTGCTTTGCACCCTGAACCGCTGCCTCTTTGGCAGTTTTCCCCTCTTCATTACGCATTCGGTAGATATTTTCGATCACAACAATCGAATTATCCACCAGCATTCCGACCCCAAGCGCAAGGCCGGACAATGATATAACGTTCAGTGTCACCCCTGAAAAATACATGGCAACCAGAGCTGTCGTAATACTGATTGGAATAGAACATGCAATCACCAGAGTCATACGGATACTCTTTAAAAATACCAGAAGAATCAAAATTGCCAGAATGGCACCAAACACCAGATTTTCCAAAACAGAATGAACCACCATGTCAATATAGACTCCCTGATCCATCAGTGTAACTGTCTGTATTTCCTCATTTTCTTCTTTGATCCTCTCAAATCTATCCAGTACTCTGTCACTGACATCTCCGGTTGAATAACCGGTCTGTTTCTGGATCACCAGCATGACTCCCGGTTCGCCATTTATCTTCGCATATGTTTCATCTGAATTATCCACAAGTTCTACACTTGCAACATCAGACAACCGGATCGGATCAATTCCTTCCATATCAAGAATGGTAAGATTCTTTAATTCATCTATATCCCTGAATTTGTCTCCTACCCGCACAAGATAATTCAGCCCGTCCTCTGAAACATATCCGGCCGGCATTCGAAAGTTATTAGCCGCAAGAATCGTTTTTATGGTATCCGCATTCAAAATTCCCGCAACGTCAGCCCCTGCAAGTGCCTCTCCCTGTGATGACTCAAGCTGCGCTTCCTGCATCTGAAGTGCCGCTTCTCCCGTCGCGATCTGTGCCGTTCCTTCTCCAATTCCCACAGCCGCTGTAAATTGAGCAGAGGCAAGCTGTCCTCTCGCCTCCGCAAGAGACAATGCCCCGTCATTCACCTGTTTCTGCATTGCAGACAGTTGTTCCTTCCCATCCACAATCTGCGAAAGCGCATCCTGCAGCTGTTGTTCCTGAGCTTCTACTTTCTGTATCGATTCCTCCAGCGTCTCAAAAGTAATTCCCCGCTCTTCCAGTGATACCCGAAGCTGTTCCATCTGTTCCTGAATCTGTGCTTTTTGTTCCTCCGTCAGATCCTGTTCCAGCATTTGCTTCAGGTTCTGATACTGTTCCTGTACAGACTTCAGTGATGTAAGTTCAAGCTGTATAATCATAAGCTGCTGACTGACCTGGGATTCTGCAAGATTCAGTTCAGCCATCTTCTCGTTAATCTCCAGCTGAGCCTGTTTCAGCTCCTCGCTTTTCACCGACAGCTGGGATTCTGCCGATGCAAGTCCGGATGCAGCCTGTTCCTTTCCAAGATCCAGTGCTGCTTTTCCGTTCTCGACCTGCTGTCTTGCCTCATCCAGGGCTTCTTTTGCTTCATTGATCCTGCGCTCCAGTTCAGCCCGGATCTCATCACTCAGCTGATTGATATTCTCCTCATTTAACGTAACTTCAACTGTTTCTTCTATACTCCCGGACGTTGTCACAGAGGCTACGCCCTCTACACTTTCAATCTCCGGAAGAACCTTTTCTTCAATCACCTTACTCGTTTCTGCCGCATCATCGCTCCTGGCACTGACTGCCGCAATCAGAACCGGCATCATATCCGGATTCAGCTTCATGATAATAGGATCCGATACCTCTTCCGGCCAATACCCCTTAATCTGATCCAGACTCTCCCTCATCTCTATCGTAACCGAGTCCATGTTCGCTGTCTGATCAAATTCCAGGATCACCGTCGAAGAATTATCGCTGGATATCGACTGCACCGTTTTAATATTGCTGACAGTCGCCATTGTCTGTTCAACCGGCTTGGTAACAATCTCTTCCACTTCTTCCGGACTTGCACCCACATATCCTGTAATAACGAGTGCGTACGGAAGGTTTATGCTTGGCAGAAGATCAACCGTCATATGTGTAAATGACACAACACCTAATATGATAATCAATACAACTCCCACAACTACTGTATAAGGTTTCTTCACACTAAATCCTGATAACATTGGATGCCTTCTTTCATTTTTATCTTCCATATCGTCTGGACATGAATATTACTTTCATTATATAATAAAACTCCGAAAAACAAAATTAAAATATATAAAATCAGGAGTCAGATATGAATCGTAAAACTGTTTTTATTACAGGTGCATCCCGCGGAATCGGAAAAAGCACCGCAATATTATTTGCTTCAAAAGGATATCATACTTTTTTGAATTGTGCCTCGTCCCTGGAGGCTTTAGAAAATGTAAAAGAAACCATAGAAACTCGTTTTCAGGTGCCATGCACACTGGTTCCCGGTGATGTAGGGAATCCTGAGAATGTCGCACAGATCTATACACAGATTTATCAGCAATGTGACCATCTGGATGTCCTTGTAAACAACGCCGGTATTTCCTACATCGGGCTTTTGACCGATATGAGCATCGAAGAATGGGAGCATGTCATTCATACGAATCTGTCTTCCGTTTTTTACTGCTGTCGGGAAGCCATCCTTCCGATGGTATCGCAGAAATCCGGAAAAATCATCAATATCTCCTCCATGTGGGGAACTTCCGGAGCCTCCTGCGAAGTCGCCTACTCTGCTGCCAAATCCGGAGTAAACGGGTTCACACGGGCACTTGCCAAAGAGCTTGCTCCAAGCAATATCCAGGTAAACGCCATTGCCTGCGGAGTCATTGACACAGATATGAACCGTCAGCTGTCCGCCCGAGAGCGGGAGGCTCTGGAAGAAGAAATTCCCGCCGGAAGATATGGAACTCCGGATGAAATCGCACAGATTATCTGGGATATTGCCAACGCACCCGCATATATGACCGGTCAGATCATCGGAGTAGACGGCGGATATCTCTAATCGATATCCAGCTCTACAGGGCAATGATCTGATCCCATAACATCCGTCAGAATCTTCGCGTCTTTCAGGCGGTCTTTCAGGC
This sequence comes from Dorea sp., assembly GCA_016295505.1. GTDB lineage: Bacteria > Bacillota > Clostridia > Lachnospirales > Lachnospiraceae > Dorea_A. Next base: position 4,936 of record JAEDLC010000011.1, on the reverse strand, counting down.
ATTCCGAGACGCAGAAGTAATCAATACGCCACCCTGCATTCTTGGCTCTTGCACTGAATCTGTAGGACCACCAGGAATAGATTCCTGTTACATCCGGATAAAAATACCGGAATGTATCAATGAATCCAGCTTCAAGTAGTGCCGTGAATTTTTCACGTTCCTCATCCGTAAATCCGGCATTTTTCCGGTTAGTCTTTGGATTCTTAAGGTCAATTTCTTTATGTGCGACGTTCAGATCCCCACAGAATATCACTGGCTTCTTTTCTTCCAGCTTTTTCAAATAACTCAGGAATTCATCCTCCCACTGCATCCTGTAAGAAAGCCTTGCCAGCTCATTCTGTGAGTTCGGAGTATATACCGTCACAAAATAATAATCCGCAAATTCCAGAGTGATCACACGACCTTCTTTGTCATGCTCTTCCACTCCGATTCCATAAGCTACTGACAATGGTTCCACCTTTGTAAAAATTGCCGTGCCGGAATATCCTTTTTTCTCCGCATAATTCCAATACTGACAGTATCCGGGAAGTTCTAATTCCAACTGACCTGCCTGCATCTTAGATTCCTGTATACAGAACACGTCTGCATCCAGATCTCTGAACACATCCAGAAATCCTTTCTGCACACATGCACGAATTCCATTCACATTCCATGAAATAAATTTCATCTTCTGTCCTCCCTCATATGATAAAACGCGACATCCACTTTCATCGCATGCTATATTTTAATAATAGACTTTTCTAAGAAAAAGGCCTCTTGCCGGAGCCAGGAATCCCGCCAGACTCCGATCTTCAGCAGCTATCACAACCGGAAGCTTTGATGCATCTCTTTTTCCGGTTCCGATCTCCAGAAGAGTACCTGTCAATATCCGCACCATATGGTATAAAAATCCAGTACCATAATAGGTGATCCGCACTTTCTCTCCACTGCTTACAATCTTGATATTCGTAATCTTCCGAATCGGATCCTTGCAGTCCTTGTCATCGGTAAAACTGGTAAAATTCTTCGGGCCGATCAGATACTTTGTTGCATCTCTCATCGCCTCAATATCCAGCTTTTCCGGATAATGATAACAATATCTTCTTGAGAACACATCCGGCTTTTCCCGACAGTCAATATAATATTCATATTTCTTCCCTTTTGCGCTTTTCCGGGCATGGAAACCATTCTTTGCAAGCTCCACTTTAATAATACGAATATCTTCCGGAAGATACCTGTTCAGTGAATCTTTCAGTTCTTTTGTATCATACAGCTTTGACAGCTTTACGCTGGCCACCTGACCCCGGGCATGAACACCGGCATCGGTGCGCCCCGAACCGTCAACATGTACACGATAGCCAACCAGCTTGCCAATACTCCGTTCAAGAATAAACTGAATGGTATTGTCGGTAGTCGCCTGTCTCTGCCATCCCTGATATCTGCTTCCATCATAAGAAATGGTTAACTTATACGTTCTCATATCATCACCTAATCTGTTTTGTATCTCATTTTAATATTTTTTTCAACTCATCCATAAAAGTATTCACATCTTTGAATTCTCTGTATACAGATGCAAACCTTACATAAGCCACTTCATCCAGTCCTTTCAGTTCCTCCATCACAATCTCTCCGATCACATTGCTGGGAACTTCTTTTTCTTCCAGGCTGAAGATTTTCGTCTCTATACGATCAATCGTCTTCTGAATATCTGACGTCGCCACCGGACGCTTATAACATGCCCTGAGGACGCCATTTTCTATCTTTCTTCGCTCGTACTGTTCTCTGGTATTATCTTTTTTTATTATAGTAAGCGGAATTGTTTCAACCTTTTCATAGGTAGTAAACCTCTTTCCACAAACGTCACACGAACGTCTTCTGCGGATAGAATTTCCATCTTCCGCCGGTCGGGAATCGATAACTCTTGTATCCGGATGGCTGCAATATGGGCACTTCATCTTGATCGTTCCTTTCTGTCTATGTTCTTATTTTTCTAGATAAATACAGTATATCTGCAATACTCTTATAAGTCAAATTACTTTTCTTTTCTCTTTTCTTCGTGTATCTCTACAAGTATAATATCCGGCCCGATCTTCTTAATGCACTGGAATGGAATGACATATTCTGCTCCCTCACCAAACAAACCGCATAACTTTCCGCTCTTCGGTATGATCAATGCTTCTATATTTCCTTTGCATTCATCTATGATCAGATCCACTACAAATCCCAGCCTTTTACAGTCACATGCATTGATAACTTCCTTATCTTCCAGCTCTGACAGACGCATACATATTCCCCCTGTTCAAGACCTGCTTTTATAATAATATATGAAAAAAGTATCCAGAATTCACCTTCCGGATACTTCTTACCTAATCTTCAATATCAATGACTGCCACAGGGCATGCATCTCTTGCTTCCTGTGCTGTATTCTCATCCTCAGGCAATACATCTGCATACGCTTCCGCCAGTCCGTCATCATTGAACCGAAATACTTCCGGACAGGTTGCGACACATGCGCCACAGGAAATACATCCATCATTCACTTTTGCTTTCACGGGACATTCCTCCTTGTCTTTTTCAGATAGTATGTCCCGCTTTCCGGTTTTTAATCATAATCTCTATTTTATGATTGTGCCGGTCTTTCCTTTTAACGCTTCATTCAGTTTATCAAAAGAAGTAATCAATGCGCTTCTTCCTTCTCTCTTTTCAATAAACTCGACCGAAGCTTTGAACTTCGGATACATGTTATACTTGCCAAAGTGACCTTCTTCCATATATTCCTTAGCCTGCTCCACACTGATCTCCTCGAGTTCTTCCTCCTCCGGTCTTCCCATATTGATTTTTACCTTCTCAACACTGGTCAGAATGATCAGCATATCTGCATTTATCTCTTCTGCCATCTTTCCGGCAGTCAGATCTTTTTCAATGACAGCTCCGGCTCCCTTCAGATGATGATCCTGCTCCAGAACCGGAATTCCTCCGCCTCCGCAGGCAACAACGATCTGATCTGCATCCAGAAGTGCCCGGATTGCATCGATCTCAACAATACTGACCGGATTCGGCGCAGATACAATACGGCGATAACCCTTTCCAGGCTCTTCCACCACATAATTGCCCTTTTTCCGTTCTGCATTCGCCTCTTCCACATTCATATAACGTCCCAGTACCTTTGTCGGTGTATAAAACGCTTCATCATATGGGTCAACGATCACCTGCGTCAGAATCGTACTGACCGTTCTGTAAATACCTCTGTTCATCAGTTCTTCACGGATTCCATTCTGAAGGTCATAACCGATATATCCCTGACTCATAGCAGAGCAAACTGACATCGGAGCGGCTGTATAATTTTCATGTTCCTTTCCGAATTCATTCATAGCAGTATGAATCATTCCCACCTGTGGTGCATTGCTGTGCGTGATCGCCACCTGATAACCTTTTTCAATCAGGTCCGCGATAACTCTTGATGTATTCTTTACCGCTTCTTTCTGTTCCGGAAGTGTTGTGCCAAGTGCACGGTGTCCTAATGCAACTACTACTCTTTTCTTCATAATCTATACCTCTGCTTTTCTATGTTTGTCTTCAATAAAATATAAGAAAATTATAGTATTTTTTTCACGAAATTACAACGTTTGTTTTATGCATTTCTGGAACATCTGAATTGAAGTTCTTCCCATCTTCTGTCCACTTCTTTCTGGAATGCTTCCAGAAGATATTCATTTCCCTTTTTAAACAGATGTTTGAATCTGCCCTGTGGTCTTAAGAAGTCTTCAATCGGAAGTTTTTTCTTCGGCTCATAGTTCAGGATCCATTTTCCTTCTACTACTTCAAACAGCGGCCAGTAACAGGTTTCAACTCCCAGCTTACAGATTTCCATAATATCCGGAGTATTGTATCTCCACCCTCTCGGACATGGAGCCATGATATTCAAAAATGCAGCTCCCGGTGTATAGATCGCTTTTTCAGATTTGATATGCAGATCTTTAAAGTTCTGCACAAATGTAGTCTGTGCGACATATGGAATATCATGCGCGGCAATTACTGCTGCCAGATCTTTCCTGTTCTGTGGCTTTCCATTACTTTCAGTTCCAACCGGAGTCGTCGTTGTATCCGCATACATTGGAGTCGCTGAAGATCTCTGAATTCCGGTATTCATATACGCACCATTGTCATAGCACACATATACCATATCCTGATTCCGTTCCATAGCTCCTGACAGAGACTGCAGACCAATATCATAAGTACCGCCGTCGCCGCCGAATGTAATAAACTTATATGTCTCGTCCAGTTTTCCTTTTCTTTTTAATACTTTATACGCACCTTCCACTCCGCTTAATGTTGCTCCTGCATTTTCAAATGCATTGTGAATATAGCTGTCTTCCCACGCGGTATAAGGATATGTAAATGTTGAGACTTCCAGGCAGCCGGTTGCATTGCCGATTACAGCCTTATCTCCCTCGTGGAGTCCTCTGAGTACATTTCTTACAGCAATCGTACCGCCGCATCCGGCACACATTCTGTGCCCGGGAGCAAGACGCTCCGTTTTATTCATCGTTTCTTTAAAATTATAACTCATCTTCTTCGCCCCCTATTCTCTGATTCCCATATAACGATAGGTCTCTCCTGCATCGCCGTCTTCGATGATCTGTTTCAGGGTTTCATATACGGCTTCCATATCTTCTACGCGCACGTCACGACCGCCAAGTCCATAAATATAGTTCACTGCCAGCGCTTCAGATCTCGCTCTGAACAATGCCGCCATCACATCAGCTCCAAGCGGACCGCCCTGATTAGTATAGCTCTCCGCACGATCCATGATCGCAACTGCTTTTACACCTTTCAATGCTTCTGCAATCTCGGAAGCCGGGAACGGCCGGAACAGACGAATCTTGATCATTCCGACTTTTTCTCCCTGTGCACGAAGCTTATCTATAGCGTCTTTCGTGGTTCCTGCTGCAGATCC
>JAEDLC010000100.1 GCA_016295505.1 Dorea sp. | reverse complement strand
AATTTGGGACGGAGGATTTTTCAAAATCCTCCGTCCCAAATTCAAAATCCCCTGTCCCTAATTAACACTTCCGGTCGAAGTGTCTCGAAATATCCCGCAATTTTTTCGGGACAAGTCCCATCAATTGCTAAATTATGCGGACTTCATATGATATCATATGCAAAAATATATAAAACGAGGTGAGTATATATGGAAAAACAGTTTCCAAAAAATGTAAGGCAGATTGGTAATGTCAGTGATGAACCTAAGATATATGTGGAGGATTATGTGGATACGTATCTGAATCAGATGTGCGAAAAAGTAACAGATAATCCGGCGGGCATAGCTTTAGTGGGCGAGATTCTGACGCAGGATGGACAGGGAGTTGTATATATCTCTGGTGCTGTTAAATTAAGTGATATTGAGGTAAATGCCGAAGAACTGAAGATCACGGATGAGATGTGGAATGAAGCGGATGAAGAGCGAAAGCGGTTTTTCCCGGAATATGATATTGTGGGATGGTGTCTGCTTGAAAAAGGGCGGCCTATGAGCAGAAGCAGAGAAATCCGGAATATTCACGAAAAAACTTTTTCCAGAAGTGATACGGTTTTTGTATGGAAGGATGTGATAGAAAAAGAAGAGATGTTTTATGCATATAAGTATGGAGAACTTATGCAGATTGGCGGTCATTATATCTATTATGAAAAAAATCCGTCGATGCAGAACTACATGATCAGTACGCGTAAAAAGATTGGCGTTACACCCAGTGAAATGGTTGAGGATCGAGCTGCAAAGGATTTTCGTAGTGCCGTAAGAGAAAAACTGGAAGATAAGGAGCAAAGGCAGAATTCCAGGTTCGCATATGTCACCAGTATATTGCTGGTGGTTGTTGTATTGGCAATCGGTGTTTCAACCATGAATAATTATGATAAAATGGAAGCGGTACAGTCTTCTCTGGAGGCATTGTCTCAGTCAGTGGGAGTCGGAGAGGCAGACCAAGAACAGTTGGCGGAAGAAGCGATCGCAAATGAGCAGTCCGTGCAGACGAGTGACAATAAAGAGGAATCTCAAAGCACCGATGCGGCATCATCCGGCACTGTTCCGGAGACATCGACGATTCAGGAACAATTGAGTGAAGAAGATTATTATGTTGTGAAAAAAGGAGACACACTGGACAGTATCAGTGAGAAGATATACGGAAATGCATCGCATGTAGAAGCGATTTGCAAAATGAATGGGTTGTCAGATGGAAACCTTATCTATATTGGACAAAAATTATTACTACCTTAGGAGAGAAATATGGTATAATGTGCACAAAGCAATAACAGTGCATATATATAACTCAAAGCACTGAGAGGGAAGGCGAAAGGGTAATTCATGATGCACCGAAAGAACAAAAACCTTCATGTCGTGGATTCACAGGTGGATCCGACGGATCTGATCGTTGAACAAATTCTGGATGAACTGAAGAATGAAGATGGCATACAGACAGATGTGGAGGAAGAGATCAGGCAACATAAAAAGAAAACAAGAAGAAAAATACTGCTCTGTATTCTGGCAGTGGCAGCAGTTGCGATAGCAATCTTTTTATTCATCAATCTGCAGACTTATACGGAAGCACGTATAAGTGATACCTACACTATTAAAGGGGCCGCAAACAGCAGCTATGTGCAATATGCGAAAGGGGTGCTGAAGTATAGTCGGGATGGTATTGTCTATCTGAATAAAAAAGGAGAGGAACAATGGAATCAGTCCTATCAGATTAAAAATCCGTTTGTCGTTGTCGGAGAAAAAACGGCGGCAGTTGCAGACAAGGGCGGCAATGACATCATGGTGTTTGGCGAAGATGGATTGAAAGGTGAGATACATACTACTCTTCCAATTGAAAAGATCCATGTATCAGAGCAGGGAATTGTCGGAGCGATTCTGAAAGACGATACCTCGGCAAAAATTTTGTGCTATGATACAGCCGGAAATGTTCTGGTAGAACACAAAGCATCTTTATCAGGGACGGGATATCCGCTGGACCTTTCGATGTCAGAAAATGGTGAAGTGATGCAGGTTCTGTATCTGTGTACGCAGCAGGGAAAGATTACCTCAAAAGTAATCTATTATAATTTTGGCGAGGCCGGAGCGGATAAGACAGACCATCAGGTGACGTATAAAGAGTATGAAGATACAATTATGGCATCTGGGTTTTATATGGATTCTTCTACATCCGTGGCGGTCGGGGATAACCGGATGGTCATTTATCAGGGGACAGATATTCCGGAAGAAAAAACAGAGATCACTATGGATAAGGAGATAAAAAGTGTTTTCCATAATGAAAGATATATTGGCCTGGTTCTGAAGAATGAAGGAAAAGAAGGTTACGAACTCAGGTTATATAATAAAAACGGCAAAGTAGCATTGTCAAAGGATTTTACCGGAGATTACAATAATGTGAAAATCTGTGGGGATCAGGTGATTATGTACGACGGTAAGAAATGCAGTATCTTTTTGAGGAGCGGAATACAAAAATATGATGGGGAGATGGATAACAATATTCTGGAGATCTTTCCAATTGAAGGCGTAAATAAATACATTGTGATGAGCGCAAGCGGCATGGAAAATGTCAGGCTTGTGAAATAAGGAGAACGTATGAATTGGATGTTAATGTCTGTTGGCGGAGTGGTTCTGATATGTATGATAGTAGGATTCTGCAGGGGAGCAATACGAATCGCAGTGTCACTGCTTACCACAATAGTTACACTTGTTCTGGTGTTTTTCGTCACCCCATATGTTGCCCATACGATTGAAAAGTATACACCGATGGATGATATGATCAGAAGTCAGGTGTCTTCGGCAATGGTAAATGCAGCTGCCACAGAGCTCGCAGAGGCTGCAGGTGAACAGGTGGAACAGGGACTGAATGCAGACAGTGTGAGAAGAGTTTTGAAAGCAGCAGGTATCAGTGAAGAGGAGCTGGCTGAATATGGAATTTCTGTGGAAGATATTGTGAATGGAAATGTAAGCAGTGAAGATCTTGCACAATATGGAATTTCCGGTAATATACTTGCGGGCCTGAATCAGGGGAAGAACGAATCACTGGCAGACGCTCTCGATCATGCCAATATACCAAAAGAGATTCAGGATAAAGCGATCGACAGTGCGGATCTACCACAGATATTCAAAAATCTGCTTGCCAGCAACAACAATGAAGAAACATACAGCAAAGTGGGAGCAGAAACATTTCCGCAGTACGTAGGTAATTATCTTTCGAAGATGATTATTAACATGGTGGCTTTTTTGTGTACATTTATTCTTGTAACGATTGTTGTACGCGCTATTGTGTTTGCACTTGATATTGTTTCAGAGCTTCCTGTACTTGGCCTGATCAACCGATTGGCCGGAGGTCTGGCCGGGATAATCGGAGCACTGTTCATTGTATGGACATGCTTTGCCCTGATCACACTTTTGTATACTACGGCAATCGGAAGGGAACTTTATGATACGATTCAGTCGGATCAGATTCTGAAAATGATCTACGATTATAATCCGGTTTTGAAACTTGCAGTAACGTTAAAAAAATAAGAGAAGATATGAAAAAGGACTGTTGTGAAATCAACAGTCCTTTTTGGCTATTCAGAAAGGTAAGGGACGGGATCAACAGCAGAGCCGTTTTCCTCGATTTGAAAATGCAGGTGAACACCCGAAGAGTTTCCGGTATTTCCGGTGAGACCGATCTGTTGCCCCTTCTCTACATGCTGCCCTTCCTCAACGTAGATTTCTTTGTGATGCATATATTTGGTAACCAGTCCATTACCATGATCGATAACAATCCAGTATCCGGCGGTGTTGTCCCATTCGGCTTTGATAACGGTACCGGCTTCGGCGGCATAAGTCGGGAGATTGTAGCCGTTGGTTCCAAGATCAATTCCCTTGTGGAAAGAATCGTCGAATGTGCGATAACCGAATCCACTGGTCAGATAAGCGCCGGGACATGGATTGGCGAAACGTCCGATCATATCGCTGAATTCTTTCAGCGTCATTTCATCCAGTCGGTAGAGATCATAATGTTTCATCTGTGCGATGAGATTCTGCCCGTATGTCAGGCTGGTTGCCCAGCGACCGGCAATCTTCATGGCAAATGTATTGGCGTCTGTAACGCCGGCAGTCAAGTCTGAATAATAGTTTTGTAAAAGTTTTGTTCGATCTTCAATACATTCTGTGTAGGTGTTGTAAATGCGGAATCCGGCTGTAATCGTATAATTTTCGCCAAATACAGTTTGTTCTCCGGTACGCATGTTAACGGTTCCGGCTGGTCCTTTTCCTTTGATGCCGAACAGGTTACAATATTGATACGCGAGATAGGACAGTCCCTGTCCATTTTCCCCGCCTTCCCCGTAATAACCGTATCCGGATTCCTGGATGATCTGTGCAATGGTAACAGAAGCCGGAAATCCGGTTTCGTCCTGACATTTCAACGCTCCGACAATCATTTCCTGTGTAATGAATGCGGGTATCTTATCAATTGGAAGCGAAACATTGTATTTGATCTTTTCTCTGGCATCCGGAAATGGCCGTGAAGGAGAAAAGGATGATGCGATTCGGGTCGTGTTCATCTGATCATCACGAAGCGTACGTTCCGAAGAAGATGGAACATTTTCCTGCGGCCGGATATTTTCGGAAACAGAAGAAGAGTCTGACGAACCGGAAACTACCGGATTCGTATTCTGATCAGAAGGATTTTCGGGTGATTCTTCAGGTGATTCTTCAGGTGATTCCGATGGCAGGGAAGGGGTTTCCGAAATATCGTTATCTTCTGGCCAGGATGTTTCTTCCGAAGAATCTGCGGGTTCGGAAGCATCTTCGGAGGAATCGTCAGTACCTTCCGATGGATCGGCAGGCTGGGAAACTTCCGTATCCTGATCAACGGGGTCGGCTGGTTCGGAAGAACTGGATTCTTCATTACAGGTGATATCAGGATTCTCGGTAGTATCACTGATCATGTCTGTAGAAGCGTCCGGGATATTTTCCGGGGTCTCTGCTTCAACGGTTTCCTCACTGGATGCAACGGAACCGGAATTCTCTGTAGTAGAGTTTGCTTCACTCAAAGCAGATGTTTCGTTGATGCTGACTGTAAGCATTCCAATTGTTATGGAAGCAACAATGGAAGCACGAATAAATATATGTAGAAATCTGGAATTACGCAAGATGTGAACCTCCTTAATAGGTATGATTATTCATAGAGTATATTATAGCATGGCGGAAAAGGATTCACAAGGCATCAAAGTTCTCATTTCCAGGGGTTTCAGTTGATTACGGGGAGAAATCTGGTATAATGATGGTATGTGTGAAAAGAGGGATAATGTGGCAGAAACATATGTAGAAATGTCAGATGTGATAGAAAGATTGATAAAAAAAGAGAGAAAAAGAAAGCAGCTTGCTGGAATTCTTCGGCTGACGTTTTCGACAGTTCTGCTTTGTTATCTGTTGTTTCAGATTTTGTTTGGGATTACAATTATCAAAGGTACATCAATGGAGCCTGGAATTCCGGAGAACAGCGTGGTGGTATATTCGCGTCTGGAGAAAGCGTATAAAGCAAATGACGTCGTGATTGCAGAAGTTGATCGCCAACAGGTAATTAAGAGAATCTATTCTCTGGATGAAAAAAGTGTTTTTTTATTGAGTGATAATCTGGAGAATTCCATAGATTCCCGAACGTTTGGAGCGGTAGCCATGGAACAGTTAAAAGGAAAAGTGATATTTACATTTCACTTTTTTCAATGATCAGAATGAAGAAAAGAGGTAGAGACAATGGATAAGATGCAGGAAATTACGGAATACGTTAATACGATGAAGATAAAAAAGTCCTTTTTTGGAGGCTTTGATCGGGAAGATGTATATGTAAAGCTTGGTGTGATAACTGGAATGTTTCAGAAATATATAGAAGAGTTTCAGAAAAGTGAAGAAAAGCAAAAAGAAGAATATGAGCAAAGGCTTAAAGCTTCAGAGAAAAACATTGCACAGCTTCAGCAGAGAGTAGGTGTCCTGCTGAGTGAAAAACAGTCTGTTTTGCAGGAAAAAGAAACTGCGCTTGCGGAGAAGGCAACTGCAATAGAAGCAATGGATGCTGCACTGGAAGAAAATGAAACTGAAAAAGAGCTTTTGAAAAAGAAAAGCGATGAACAGCAGGAAAGACTGGGGGCTCAGGAAGAAGAGCTGGCAAGGCAGAAGGATACAATCGAAGAATTGAAAGAAATTCAGCAGCGCCTCGAACATGATAAAGATACATTGCGCAGAACATATAAAGAGTATTGTTCCAATGTACTTCAGCAGTATTCGGATTCACTGCGCACATTGTCAGCAGAATTTTCTCAGATTCTGGAGAATGTTTCCAATCTTCAAAAAGCCATAGTAGAAGCGGAATCAATGGAAATATTTGAAGTGGAAGAACAAGAGAAAACAGAAGAAAAAAATATGAAGGAAGTGCTTGACGAAAAAAATGAATAATGCTATGATAAAAATCCACCACGTTATATGGTGGATTTTTAAACGGCAATTATAGGATGAAAAAATAAATTGCTTAAAATTATATCAGAAAAGTGTTGACAATCAGAAACTTGGATGATATCATTTAATAGTTGTCGATGAGACAACAAAAAATAATTTGAAAAAAGTTGTTGACAAACGACAGAACGTATGGTATTCTAATATGGCTGTCGCAAATGACAACAAAGAACCTTGATAATTAAACAATAGACAACAACCCTGAAGATTTCTTTAAGAGAAAAATTCAGAACGAAGACATGGAAATGTCGACCTAATAACAGTAAAGGGATAAGAAAGCTAGTAGTTTTCTTGAACTGGAACGAA